>JAUNRY010000115.1 GCA_030539475.1 Bacteroidia bacterium
CTCACATCCACCGGAAAAGGTTCCGATATTATGATCCCGATGGCCATACCCACTTTCGGCGGTATGCTCATTCAATCGATGACCATGTTCGTGGTGCCGATACTTCAGTGTTGGTGGCGCGAAAGTGTGATAAGAAAACGAGAATCTACCGCCGCGTCCGAAGGATTGCCTGTCTGATGCGTAAAAAGACGGAAGACGGAAGGCCGATGCCGGATGTTCTAACAACCTTCCTGTCTAAAAGTCTTGTTTCTAATGTCTTGGTTCTTTGTTCTAAAATTATAAAAGATGAAAAATTTAAAATACAAACTATTATTGCTGTTTTTTTCAGTATCGGCAAGCGCAATTCTTGCTCAGACAGAAACGCTTGCCGGTTACCTGGAAATAGCGGTTAAAAACAATCCGGGGCTGAAAGCCGATTACCTGTCCTATCAGGCAGCGTTGCAAAAAATACCGCAAGCCGGAGCCATTCCCGATCCGCAACTCGATATCGGGTATTACCCCAAACCGATGGATATCATCGACGGAAGCCGTGTAGCGGATTTCACGCTGATGCAGATGTTTCCGTGGTTCGGTACGCGAAGAGCCGCCCAAACCGAAGCGGAGCACATGGCCAATATGGAGTTTGAAAAGTTCAGGGAAACGCGCGATAATCTCTATTTAAGCATTTATACACAGTGGTTTATCTTGTGCAGCCTGGAACAGCAGCTTTTGAACAGCCGCGAAAACCGCAAGTTTTTGGAGCAACTCGAAGCATTGGCCATTCGCAGGTTTGCATCGCCGTCGGGTTCGTCGTCGGGATTCTCTACGCCCGCGCCCGTTTCTTCACCTGCCGCGCCTTCTTCGCCGGCAGGCGGAATGAGTTCGATGGCGGGAATGGCATCATCGGGCAGCCAGCCGATGGTGCAAAGCAGTGGTATGTCATCGATGAGCGGTTCGGGAAGCGGCATGCCGGGGATGAACACGAGTTCGCCCGGAATGTCCGAAGTTCTCCGCATTCAGCTGGAAATGATAGAGCTGGATAGCAATATCGAGAGCATTCAATCGGAAATAAAAGCCGAAAAAGCGAAATTCAACGCTTTGCTGAATCGTCCGGCAGAAAGCGAGGTAAACATTCCCGATTCGTTCGAAAAAATCCCGTTCAACCTCGATGTAACTTCGGCAATGGCTAAAATATCGGCTCAAAATCCCATGCTGGGAATGATAAACCAGGAAGAACTTGCCTACAAAGCCAAAGCCGAAATGGACAAGAAAATGAGTATGCCGATGCTGGGCGTGGGGCTTCAGTATTCGTTGATAAAAGAGCGGATGGATATGGGTATTCCGGTTACCGATATGAACGGGATGGATATGCTTATGCCGATGGTTTCCATAAGTATTCCTATTTTCAGGAATAAATACCGGGCGCAACAAAAGGAAAGCGAATACCTGCAACAATCGGCACGCGAAAAATACGCCGAAACGTACAACACGTTGGAAGCCGAACTGTTTCAGGCCAGGCATCAGCTGGAAAATGCCGAAAGGCAAATAGAGCTGCTCAAAAAGCAAACCGAGCTTGCCCACACCACCTACAAGTTGGTGATGCAGGAGTTCGTAACGGGAAAAAGCAATTTGGCCGATGCAATTCAGGTGCAGCGCCAATTACTCGATTACCGGCTTAAACACTCGGAATCTGTTGCTACTTACAACACCATGGTAGCGTCGGCACAGCGGTTAATTTCATTTAAAGAAACAGAAAAATGACACAATTGATCGCAACCTTTTATTTAGATGATGTTTTGCGTCTCGAAAAGGAACGAATTATACTTATTCAACGAACTTAACTAACGATATTTAAATATGAACTCAACAATAAAAAAAGCATTCAACAACCGATACCTCAGAAATAGGAACGTGCGCTACGGGTTAATATTTCTGGCCGGCATTTTGCTTGGCTGGCTGCTATTCGGAAGCCGCGGCGGCCACGAAAGCGGCGATGCCCACGGCCATTCTCACGAACAAGCTGCTGCCACGGTCTGGACTTGCTCCATGCACCCACAAATAAAGATGGAGAAACCCGGAAAATGTCCGTTGTGCGCCATGGATTTAATCCCGCTCACTTCGTCCGGTGGCGGTGATGCGGTTGACCCCGATGCCATCCGGCTGTCCGGCGAAGCCATTGCCTTGGCCAATATCCAAACTACCGTTGTGAGCCGGCAAAATCCGGTAAAAGATATTCAACTTTTCGGAACCATACAGGTAGATGAGCGTTTGTCGCAGTCGCAAACATCGCACGTGAACGGCCGGATTGAGAAACTTTTCGTGAATTTCACCGGTGAGAGCCTCCGGCAAGGGCAAACCATCGCTACCGTTTATTCGCCCGAATTGCTCAATGCACAACAAGAACTGCTCGAAGCCGTAAAAATGGAATCCGTGCAACCTATGCTGCTTCAGGCAGCCCGGGAAAAACTTCGTTTGTGGAAACTGACGGACGAACAAATTGCCGCCATCGAAAAATCGGGAGTAGCGAGCCCGCTGGTGGAGATTAAATCCAATTCCGGCGGTGTGGTAATTACCAAAAACGTGAATCAGGGCGATTACATCAGCCAGGGAAACGTGTTGCTCAGCGTGGCCAATCTGTCGCAGGTTTGGGCTATGTTTGACGCTTACGAATCGGATTTGCCTTTTCTGAAAGTGGGCGACAACATCGAATTTAGCTTGCAGGCCATTCCGGGAAAAACGTTCAGCGGGAAAATTTCGTTTATCGATCCGTTGCTCGACAAAAATACCCGGACATCGAAAGTACGCGTTGTAACTTCCAACCCCGGCATGCAGCTGAAACCCGAAATGTTCGCTTCCGCCAGGGTAACCGCTCCGCTCAGACAACACAGCAACCAGGTTGTAATTCCTAACTCGGCGGTGCTGTGGACCGGAAAACGCTCCATTGTTTACGTGAAACAACCCAATGCCGAAACGCCCGCATTTATGCTTCGCGAAGTGGATTTGGGGCCATCGTTGGGAGGCGCCTACGTGGTGCTTTCGGGGCTTAACGACGGCGACGAAATTGTTACAAACGGCGCCTTCACCATCGATGCTACCGCCCAGTTGGAAGGCAAGCGCAGCATGATGAATATGGACGTTGGGCAGAAAAATATCGACCCCGAGTCAACAAAAGGGGAGCATGCGACGTTAATGGTACAAGGCCTTTGCGAAATGTGTAAAGATAGGATTGAGAAAACCGCACGCGGCATAAACGGAGTTTACTCCGCCGTGTGGGAGTTGAAAACTCGGGAATTGCACCTCGATTTCGACAAAGCCCTAACAAGCAAAGCTGCAATCAGTAAAGCGGTTGCGGCTGTCGGCCACGATACCGACATGCATAAAGCCGATAACAACGTTTACGAAGCGTTGCCGGCTTGTTGTAAATATCGTGAACAATAAAAAGAAAAAAGTTTAATTTAAAAAACGCAGAAAAAAATGAAAAAGTATGTTTTAGTAACAGCTATGGCTGTATTTGTAATGTTTACGGCTTGTAATACAGGCGGTTCGAGAAATGCTTCCGATTCCTCGGCTGATGCTCCGGCCACTGAAATGATGGCGGCCGACGAGCAACACGCCGAAATGAATGTGGGAGGCAGTTGCGAAATGTGCAAAGACCGGATTGAGAAAGTGGCCGGTGAGATTGAAGGTGTAACGTTGGCATCGTACGATTTGGAGAATGAAAAACTGCATTTCCATTTCGACGGTTCCAAAACCAAGGTTGAAACCGTAAGCAAAGCGCTTGCCGCGGCAGGCCACGATACCGATAACGACAAAGCTCCCGACGATGTCTATAACTCTCTGCCCGGTTGCTGCAAGTACAGGGATTTGTAAAAAATAAGTTCTTATCGAAGTAAAAAAACGCCCGATTCTGTATGTTCTTACAAAATCGGGTGTTTTAATTTCCGGTTAACTGTTTAATTTTTTCTATATTTGTACTTTCAATAAAAACAACGGATTATGAAGAACTTTTTTCCGCTACTTATTTTGCCGGCTTTTTTCTTTGCCGCAGTATCTTGTAATCAAACAAAAACCGAAACCGACAACGATAAATGGACGCTGGTTTGGGAAGACGATTTTAAAGGTAAGCAAATAGATACCACCAAATGGTCGAAAATTCCGCGCGGACGTAGCGACTGGAACAATTACATGAGCGATTACGATGAGTTGTATGCCGTGGAAGACGGAAACCTGGTGCTTCGCGGCATTCAAAACACCGTTTTGCCAAACGATACAGCTCCGTATTTAACGGGCGGCGTTTATACCAAAGATAAACAAACATTCGGGTTCGGACGGTTGGAAATAAGAGCGAAGCTCAATCCGGCAATCGGTGCGTGGCCTGCGTTCTGGATGCTTCCCGAAGAAGGGAAATGGCCCGACGGCGGTGAAATAGACATCATGGAACGGTTGAACCACGATAAACTTATTTATCAGACCGTGCATTCTTCTTATACACAAATAGACAGTTTAAGGCTAAACCCGCCGGCAAGCACGATTGTGGGAATGAAACCCGACGATTACAACGTGTACGCGCTGGAAAAATATCCGGACAGCCTGGTGTTTTATGTAAACGATACCCGCACAAAAAATTATCCGCGTGCAGTAACCGAACACGAAGGCCAATTCCCTTTTGCCGATCAGGAGTTTTACCTGCTGCTCGATATGCAGTTGGGCGGCAGTTGGGTGGGAGCGGTTAATCCCGCGGAACTGCCGGTGGAAATGCAGATCGACTGGGTGCGGTATTATGAACCCAACGAGCCGTAAGAAGCAGCCGTTAATGAGTTAACAGCTACTTAAACAGTTTTATATATCGGGCTAACCCATTTCTCCGCAGGAGCGTACTTGCTCTGAACCGCCCATCGGATTCCTCTTTTTTGAATTTCCAGCGCTTCGGGAACTTCAAAATCTTTCATCACGTGTCCCAGCGATGAGTAGAAAACGCGTCCGTTTCCGTACTGTTTTTTCCATACAACGGGAACAACGCTTCCATCAATCCACGGCGCATGCTCACCGGTAAAGGTGGTGGTAGCAAGCACTTTCACATTGGGATCAATGTGCATGTAATACTGTTCGGAGTGCATATCAAAATTTTTCAGTCCGCGGGTAACCTCGTCTTTGCGGTCGGTAATCTCTACGCTGTAATCGATAACACCGCCGGGATGCGACACCCATTGTCCGCCAACCATAAACTGGTATTCGGTATTTTGCCGGAAAGAATCGCCGATGCCGCCGTGCCATCCGGCAAACCCGCATCCGTTTTTTATGGCTTCCAGCAACCCTTTTTCCTGTTCTTCGGATATTTCAGCCATGGTTACGATCTGGATAATCAGGTCCAGCGACTGCATCAGCTCTTTATCGGCGTATTTGTCGAGGCTGTCTGACACAATAACATCCGCCCCTTCCGATTTGAGCCACGGCACAAAAATATCCACGGACTGATCGGGTTCGTGGCCGTCCCAGCCTCCGTAAACGTATAAGATTTTTTTGCCTTTTAATGCCGTGTTTTTCGGGTTCGAAACCACTTTTTGTGCCGGTAAATTCTTGGGTAATAAAATGGCGCCCACGCCCAGCGCAACGGATGAGCCGATAAATTTGCGACGCGATAAATTTCTCATACTCTTTGTGTTGTTATAGTGAAAATGAATGGTTGAACAGTTTTTCTTCGGCCAGTTGGGCGTATTTTGTGCCGGGGCGGCCGTAGTTGGCGTACGGATAAATGCTTATCCCGCCGCGAGGCGTGAAAATTCCGGTAACCTCAATGTATTTGGGATTCATCAATTGGATGAGGTCTTTCATGATGATGTTTACGCAATCTTCGTGAAAAGCGCCGTGATTGCGAAAACTGAACAGGTATAGTTTCAGCGACTTGCTTTCCACCATTTTCACATCGGGGATGTAATCGATGCGGATGGTGGCAAAATCGGGTTGATTCGTGATGGGGCACAAGCTGGTAAATTCGGGGCAATTGAAGGTAACCCGGTAATCGTTTCCCTGATGTTTGTTTTCAAAGGCTTCCAGCACATCGGGAGCATACTCTTGTTTGTATTCTGTTTTTTTGCCCAGCAGGCTCAAGTTCTCGGTTTGCATAATGAAAAAAAATTAAAACGGACAACATGTCAAAAATACACAATAAATTCCGAATAGAAATGAATTTCCGAGTTTTTCTTTAAAGTTAAGGCATAACCCAAAAAACATCTGGATTCAACTATACGTTTGTTGATTTTTTTGGAGACTTCTCCTTGCGGACGAAGGGATGAGCCTGAGCATAAAAAAAGAGGTATTCATGTAACCTCATGAATACCTCCACAGTTAGCAGAAGAAAAAAATGTTTGAATCAGAGTCTTTCAAGCTCATTGTCAAACCATGTCCTGATCTCGTCTCTGGTTTTTCCTGTGCGGTTTTGAATTCTGCCGTACAGTTCGTCTTCTTTACCTTCAACGTACATCAGATCATCGTCTGTCAGATCGCCCCACTGCTGTTTTGCGCGGCCTTTGAGCTCATTCCATTTTCCTTTAAATCTTAAATTGTCCATAATTGAAATTTTTAGAGGGTTTCTTTGTTGAAACTCCATATATAAAACAAAATCGAAAATTCATTAGTTCGATGGTTTGAGTAAATTAATTAATCTCCATTATATTTAACCTTTGTCGTTCTGATAAAAAATATACTGAGATTTCGCTTCCTAAACCTATTGCAGATATTCATTTTTTTATCGCCACTTTCGGCTGTCTGTTAAGCCTGCACATAGGTAGTGTTGGGTTTATCTGCCCTATAATCTTTGGAACTTCCTTTAATTTTTTTGATTAAATCGCGCGTTTTGTCGTTTTTTTGTAATATATTTGTCCGTAGTTTGAATAGAATCCGATTTTTTCTTTGAGTCCATAATTGAAATTTTTGGATTTTTATGACGCGGAGCGCGGTGTTATGCCGCCTCCGCTCATTCTTTGGTTGCCGCAAG
>JAUNRY010000116.1 GCA_030539475.1 Bacteroidia bacterium
ACGGCGAGGGCACATCAACCCGCATGCCGCGCATGACCAATCCCAACCCCACCGCAAACTGGCGTTCTTCTGACCTATATAACAAAAACGGTGAATAAATGAGGCTTAAAACGACTCAATTGGGCTACACGCTGCCCGCAGACGTTACCCGCAGAGTATCCATCCAACGGCTACGAGTGTATATTTCGGCAGACAACCTGCTTACTTTTACCAAGTACGACGGCTTCGACCCCGAGCTGGCAGCCGGAGGATACACCAATATTGGTGTGGACAGAGGTATTTATCCGCAAGCGAGAACAATTTCGTTAGGTGCGAACATTTCATTTTAATTTTAAAATCCTGAAACAATGAGAAAATATATTCTAATTATTTTAATAGCTGTATCCGTGGGTTTATCATCGTGTGGCGAAGATTTTTTAACCGCCATGCCCACCGAAAGGCAGCAGGCGGGCGGCCCCGCCACCGAGGGAGCCATTCTCTCCAACCTGGCGTCGGCCTATCAGATTTTGCTTCTCGATAGTTATGCCAACAGCAATTACAACAGCATTCTGCTGATGTCGGACTTGCGTTCCGATGATATTTACAAAGGCGGCGGCGATGCCGGAGACCAGCATCAGCTTTACCTGCTTTCCATGTTTGCTTCCACGCCTCAGGAAAACATCAGCGGATTGTGGAGCATTTATTTTTCGGGGCTCACACGCTGCAACAACGTGTTAATCGCTTGCGAAAACGCCGTGGACGTAGATGAAGACAAGTTGAACCAATACAAGGCCGAAGCCTATTTCTTGCGTGCCTACTACGTGCATTGGCTGTGGAAATTCTGGGGAAACATCCCTTATTTCGAAGCGCCGTTATCGGATCCTCCGTATATGACGCGTCAATTTACAGCCGATGAAATTTACGCCGAAATCATCAAGAATATCGAATTGGCCGCCACACCCGGACACCTGCCGATGAGGCTTCCCAAAGATAACAGCAACAATTACATCACGGCCAATATCGCCCGCGTAAACAGGGCAGCCGTTCTGATGCTGAAAGCGCGCGTGGTACTCTATCAGAAAGATACGCAACGCTATGCCGAAGTTACCCGCGACATGGCGGAAATAATCAACAGCGGAGAATTCACCCTCTTCCCCGATTTTGCCGATATCTGGATTGACGAAAACGAATTTTGCAATGAATCTATTTTCGAAGCAAACCACATTCCCGAAGGAAAAGACTGGGACAACGCCTGGGGCGGCTACGGCACCAACTTGCCCGAATTTATTTCACC
This sequence comes from Bacteroidia bacterium, assembly GCA_030539475.1. Taxonomy (GTDB): domain Bacteria; phylum Bacteroidota; class Bacteroidia; order Bacteroidales; family Dysgonomonadaceae; genus Petrimonas. The sequence goes on from JAUNRY010000116.1 coordinate 1,274, forward strand.
CAGCGGATTGAGCGCCGGTAACAATCCGGGCGACTTCAAAGACGGATGGGGATTCGGCCCCGTACGCGCTGCCGCGTGGGATATGTATGAAGAGGGCGATACGCGCCGCGAAGGCTCCATAAACAATTGGCAGCCCGATCAATATACGCCGCGTTTTCAGGATACCGGTTATTTCATGGCCAAATACTCTTCGCGCAGAGGTTACAACCCGCAGGGAACCACCGCGTTGAACTACGCCAACAACGTGCGTATTTTCCGCTACGCGGAAACGCTCTTAAACTATGCCGAATTGCTTACCATACACGGACAATCGCCCGTGGGCGGAGTAACGGCGCAAGCGGCGCTCGATCAGATTCGCGGGCGCGCTTTTGGTGCGGCAAACTCCATTCCGGCCACAGCCGATAATATAAAAGCGGAACGCCGCAAAGAGTTTGTTGGCGAGGGAATGCGCTTTTGGGACATCGTTCGTTGGGGCGATACCCATTTGCTCACCGAAAATACCCCGTTGAGCACACGCACATGGCAAGACTATTGCAAGCTGCTGCCCATTCCGCAATCGGAAATAGAAAGAACAACGGGAACGGAGTTTGCGTTACAACAAAATCCGGGATACAATTAATCAACAAAATCAAACAGATGAAACGTATGAAAAATAGTATAAAACAAGAATTGAATTTTTTGCTGCTGTGTTTTATTCTGGCAGCGTGTAGTCCGCAGGAAATGGATAATTATTCGCTAAGCGAATTAAACGCCATTTCAGGAGATCAGCTCTCTTTTTCTCAAACGGCTTCAACCACCAGTCAAAACGTTATCACTTTTACCAATACTTCCACGTTGGCCGATAAGGAATATGTGGTTATATGGGACTTGGGAAACGGTACCACAAGTACCGGAAAAGCGCAGTCAATTACCGGCACATACCCTTATTCCGGAGATTATACCGTAACAATGACTGTTTATAACAACAACAGTTCGGCATCGAAAAGCGAAGTCATTCACATTGCCGAGAACGATTTCGGCCTGCTCGATACACCCAATTACCGCGCGCTTACCGGCGGTGCTGAAAACGTTGAAGGCAAAACGTGGGTGTTTGACCAATATCATTCCGGGCACATGGGCGTGGGCCCGGCCGCTGCGGCTACGCCCGAATGGTGGTCGGCTCCGGAGAATGGAAAAGAAGGAAGTTCGTTATATACCCAAAAATTCACTTTTTACCAGAGCGGTACAAAAATGAAATGGGAAAATAACGGATACATTTATGCCAATGCAGCCGGAGTAAACGGAATGGGCAATCCGGCCGGCGTAGTTGAGAATCCGGGAGGTGCAGGCGATTTCGATGTGCCTTTTGTTCCGGGCGACAACTACACTTTCTCCCTGGACGAATCGGCAATGACATTAACATTGAGTGGAAACGCTTTCTTGGGATTTTATGTAGGTAGCAGTACTTATCAAATCCTGACCTTGACGGAAGATGAATTATATGTGAAAGTAATTAGTGAAACCGAAAGCGGAAACGGCTGGTGGTTCCGTCTTATTCCGGAAGAACTCAATGTGGCTCCGCCCGAAGTGGTCAGGGAACCCAAGGCGATACCTTTGTCAGAAAACTTTGAAGATTCATCTCTGAAAATTAATTTTGCAAGAGAAGAAATGGGCGACAGAACCGGCGCGGTGGACAACCCCATGCCATTGCCCATCAACACGTCCAACAAAGTATACCGTTACCAGAAAACCGGCGCGTTTTACTCCAATATTTCGTGGGTAGCCCCCGATTATATGTTCGATTTGACAACGCAGCACAAAATCCGCATGAAAGTGTATATTCCGTCTTATAACGATTACACCACCGAAAACAATGTTGACGGGCCGTGGGTTGCCGAAAACAAGTTGCGCCCGCAAGTGGCCGTTAAGCTGCAAAACAGCGAACACGCGGCGCCGTGGGAAACGCAATCCGAAATTGTAAAGGCAAACCTCGAAACCGATAAATGGCTCCAACTGGAGTTTGATTTTGTGGGTGTGAAAGACCGTACGGATTTCGATAAAATTGTAATTCAATTCGGCGGTGAAGGACACGCCGGCCCCGGATTCTTCTTCTTCGACGATTTTTCGTTTACCGAATAATCCTGTTGAAAATAGTAGAGACGGTGCGCGCACCGTCTCTACGTTGTAAATCAACCAAACAAAAAAATGAAACTTCTATACCTAACATTAGTCATCCTCCTTTCTGCCTGCGGAAGCAGCGGAACCGTTCCCGAAACGCCGCCTGTGGAAAAAGAAATAACGTGGCAGGTTTCACCGGCCTCGTTATCGTTCGCGGCGCAAACCGACACGAAAAACGTGTTAATCACCGCCAACGGCGACTGGACAGTGGCATCCAGTCAAGCGTGGTGCACAACCGATAGAACGCAGGGCTTCAACGGGCAAACCAGCCTGAAAGTTACCGTTGCAACCAATCCGGCAGAAACGGAACGAAATGCCGAGCTTACCCTCACATCGGGAAAATACTCGGCTAAAATCCCTGTGTCGCAAGAGGGCGTCAAAATCGAGGATCACGTTCCCGATGGCTACACCCTCAAATGGCAGGACGAATTTAACGATGCCCGCTTATCGGGCGGAAAAACGCCCATGCCCAACGCCGACAAGTGGTATTTTGAAACCGGCGGTAACGGCTGGGGAAACAACGAAATTCAGAATTACATTCCCGGTTATCGCGGAACGGATACGTGTGCCGTTATTTCCGACGGAACGTTGAAGATTATCGCGAAAAAAGTGGGCACTGAAGTGCTGTCCATCCGCATGAACACAAAAGAGAGCTGGCAATACGGTTATTTCGAAGCCCGGTTGCGGATGCCGTCGGGCAAGGGAACGTGGCCTGCGTTCTGGATGCTGCCCAAAGATTTCAATAATTGGCCGCTCGACGGTGAAATAGATATTATGGAATACGTGGGTTACGACCCCAACGTGGTTCACAGTACGGTCCACACCCAGGCATACAATCACGGAATCGGTACGCAGAAAGGCAAATCGATACGCATACCCAACGCCGAAACAGAGTTCAACGTATATGCCGTGGAATGGACGGCCGATTACATCAAAGGCTTTGCCAACGGCGTGGAATATTTCCGTTTCGATAACGACGGCAATGACGACATCAACACCTGGCCGTTCGACAAACCGTTTTACCTGAAACTCAACCTCGCCTGGGGCGGAAACTGGGGTGGCGCGCAAGGCGTGGACGAAACCAAATTGCCCGCAACGTATGAAATTGATTACGTGAGGGTTTATCAGAAATAAAAACAAAAAACAGGATAAAGCCTATGGCGATAATGATTCGCAATAGAGGCTTCGCCGATAAACGGATTTTCGTTGAAAACGAAACATTATCGCGCAGCGTATCCGCATAAAATGGATTCAACAACCAAAATGAAACTTCAACAGCCAATCATCATTCTTTTGGCCGTGTTTTTCGCGGCATCCGGTTCGCAACCGAAAAAATCAGTGCAAAGCGGCGACCCGGCCATCGAACACCGTATCGACAGCGTGATGGCCAACATGTCGCTCGAAGAAAAAGTAGGGCAAATGTCGCAATTCGCGCTCGATGTTATCGGCAAAGGCGGCAACGCGTATTTCAGCCACGAACCCATCGAAATAGACCCGCTTTTGCTCGACACGGTTATCGGAAAATACAAAGTAGGCTCCATTCTCAACACGAGCAACAATCGCGCCCGTTCTACCGAAGTATGGGAAACCATCGTGCGTACCATTCAGGAGCGCGCGCTCAAAGAGACCGGAATTCCCGTGGTGTACGGCATCGATGCCATTCACGGCGCTACCTACACGGCCGGCGCCACCTTTTTTCCGCAGGAAATAGGCATGGCGGCCACGTTCAACGAAAAATTGGTGGAAGAAGGCGCGCGCATTGCCGCTTACGAAGTGCGGGCGAGCAACATTCCGTGGAATTTTTCGCCTACCATGGATATAGGCCGCGACGCGCGTTGGTCGCGCCAGTGGGAGAGCTACGGTGAAGACACTTACGTGAATACCCGCATGGGGCTTGCCACGGTTCGGGGTTATCAGGGAGTTGACAGAAATCGTCCGGGCAGTGAGCACATTGCAGCCTGCATAAAGCATTACTTGGGTTACGGAGTTCCCGTTTCGGGAAAAGACCGTACGCCGGCCGTAATTGCAGAAAACGATTTGCGCGAGAAGTTTTTCGAGCCTTTCCGGGCTTCGGTAGTGGAGGGGGGCGCACTGTCGGTAATGGTAAATTCGGGAATCATCAACGGTGTATCTACTCATGCCGATTATCGACTTATAACCGAATGGTTGAAAGAAGACCTTAATTTCGACGGCGTGGTAGTAACCGATTGGGCCGATGTGCAGAACCTGTATAGCCGCGACCGCATTTCGGCCGATTACAAAGGTGCGGTGAAAGCGGCTATCAATGCCGGAATAGATATGGTGATGGAACCTTACAACCTGAAGTTTTGCCCCACATTGGTGGACTTGGTAAACGAAGGCGAAGTTCCGATGAGCCGCATCGATGACGCTGTGCGCCGTGTGCTGCGGATGAAATTCCGCCTCGGGCTGTTCGAGCGTCCGTATTGGCCGCGTGCCGATTATCCCCATTTCGGAAGCCCGGCCCACGAAGCCGCCGCCAAGGCTGCTGCCGATGAATCGATTACGTTGCTCAAAAACGAAGGCAATATTCTCCCGCTCAAACCGGGCGTGCGTATTTTGGTTTCAGGGCCCAACGCGCACTCCATGCGTACGCTCAACGGCGGTTGGAGCTACTCGTGGCAGGGCGAAAAAGTGGAAGAATTCGCGCAGGATTACAATACTATTTTCGAAGCGCTGCAAAATAAATTTGGTGCCGGCAATGTACAATACGAACCCGGCGTAACCTACAAAATGGACGGGCAGTATTACGAAGAAAATCCCCCGGAAATTCAAAAAGCGGTTTCAGCCGCATCCGGAGCTGATTATATACTCTTGTGCGTGGGCGAAAACTCGTATTGCGAAACGCCGGGCAATTTAGACGAGTTGGCTTTATCCGAAAACCAGACCGCGTTGGCACTGGCGTTGCAGAAAACCGGAAAACCGGTAATTTTGATACTCAACCAAGGGCGTCCACGCCTGATTCGCGCCATTGAATCCGATTCCAAAGCGGTTATTCAAACCTATCTGCCCGGAAATTTCGGCGGCGACGCTCTTGCCGATATTCTTGCCGGCGATGTAAACCCCAGCGGAAAATTGCCGTACACCTATCCTAAATTCGAACAAAGCCTCATTACGTACGACCACAAACCCAGCCAAAACCTGGCCGGAACAATGGAAGGCGCCTACGATTACGGCGCGCGTACCGATGTGCAGTATCCGTTTGGTTTCGGGTTGAGTTACACCTCGTTTGAGTACGATAATTTATCGGTTAGCCAAAAAGATTTCCTTTCGGGCGATGTGCTTTCTGTGAATGTGGATGTGAAAAACACGGGCACGGTTGCCGGAAAAGAATCGGTATTGCTTTTCAGCAGCGATTTGGTGGCGTCGCTCAGTCCCGATGTCCGCCGTTTGCGCGCTTTCCACAAAGTAGAACTGCAACCCGGCGAAACGAAAACCGTAACGCTGAAATTGCCTGCCAACGACCTCGCTTTCGTAAACGAAAACGGTAAATGGACGTTGGAAGCGGG
>JAUNRY010000117.1 GCA_030539475.1 Bacteroidia bacterium
TGTTGTTCTGAATATCAAAGATAAAACTTTTGAAAGCAATTTAGACCAACAAGACGAATCTTTTTATTATTAAAAACAATTCCTATATTTGTCAAATATTTTATCTACGGTAATACCAACGAGCCATATTTTTAAGCATTCAACGCTATTTGCCTCCACTTGTCCGATGGAGTTGGTATTTTTCATCTCGTAAATAAGCGCTTTGTATTTCATTTTTATTTTTTAAAAACCGCTCCGGCTTCCCGGAGCGGCCCGCAGCAGTCCTTAAGAAAAAACGTGGTGTTGAATCAGTAATCTTAAAGTTCTACTGCCAATAATTCGCGTCCTAACTTGTGTAAACCCTGTTCAATTTTTTTACGCTGCGCCGGACGCGGCTTCTTCAATCCGGTAGAGTACTGGTGTATCAATTTTTGATTTATTCCGGTAATGCGTTCGATGGCCGGATTAGATAGTATTCCTTTATAATATTGTAAAAGGCTTTCCGTATCAAATCTATACACCAATTCATAATCACTTTTCAACGCAGCGGGTATTTGCGAGTCGTCAAAAGTTTTAATAGTTTCTATTGCGTCCAATATACTTTGTTTGCATTCCTGCACTGTATCACCGGCTCCATAAATTCCTTTTACATTTTGGGCATAAGCACCAAAAGAATCTGAACTTTTTTCAATTATTATTTGTATCGTTTTCATTTTATTATTTCGTTGTGGAAATTAGGAATTACATTCCCATTTCCTTTTTTAAACTTCTTTCCAAGCCTTTCGGCATTTCTTTTGTTCCATGATTTGGAATAGACACCCTTTGTCCGTCTTTCTCCCAAATCTCATGGCTTCCCTTTCCCGGTCTTTCAAATTGCCAGCCGTTCTTTTTAGCTTGTCTTAAAAATTCACTGTACTTCATCGTTTTTTTGCTTTACTGATTCAACACCACAAAGGTATATATTTATATACTATTATGCAAATAAAAAACACAATTATTTTTTATGTTGCAACAAATACTATTAAAAAAATGGATGATGGGCTAACGTTTTTGTATTTTCAGTTCTATTGATGCGTATGTTGTTGTTCCGAATATCAAAAGATAAAACTTTTGAAAGCAATTCACAACGGCTTTGTGCAAAAGGAAACAAATGGCTTTGTTGCTGATTTTTTGCTTGTAAAGAATACCGATGGCTTTTTTGACAGTATATGCAAACTGCTTTGAATTTTCATAAACCCACCCTGTTTTCTAAAAACATTTTCTCCAAAATCAAATATTCAAAACAATTTCTAAATTTCTTTTCTTTTTTTAAAGGATTCTTTATATTTGTGAATTTGAATTTATTTTACTGAATAATGCAACAAATCAACGATTTCTTTCATACACTGCACACCTACATCGGAGGAAACAACTGGTTCATTTTCTTGCTGTTGGGAACAGGGTTGTTTTTCACTCTTTACTTGCGATTTCCGCAAATAAGGTATTTCAAACACGCCTTGCGGATTGTAAGAGGAAAATACGACAAAAAGACCGACAAAGGCGATACATCGCATTTTCAGGCGCTGGCAACCGCGCTTTCGGGAACCGTGGGAACAGGAAATATAGCGGGAGTGGCGCTGGCAGTGCATTTGGGCGGGCCGGCCGCGTTGTTTTGGATGCTTACGACGGCCTTTCTGGGCATGTGCACTAAGTTTGTGGAGGTAACATTATCGCACAAATACCGCGATTTCGACAAAAAAGGCATGGTGGCCGGCGGACCGATGTATTACATGAAAAAACGCCTCAACATAAAACGGAAAAACGGAAAATTAATTAAAACAGGTTATTGGATTGGCGGTTTTTTTGCCGTGGCAACTATCTTATCGTCGTTCGGTTCGGGAAGTTTGCCGCAAATAAACAGCATCTCCAACTCCATTTTCGCCACGTTTGGCATTAAGCATATCGTAACGGGAGCAATTATGACCGTATTGCTGGCGCTGATTATAATTGGCGGCATCAAACGAATTGCCAAAGTAACTGCCAAGCTGGTTCCGGTTATGGCAATTATATATTTTCTGGGAGCGGTATCGGTTATTTTATTCAATTATCAGAATATTTTACCGTCGCTGGCAGCGATATTTAACGATGTTTTCACGGGAACGGCGGCGGTTGGCGGTTTTTTGGGAGCAGGATTTTCGTTTGCTTTTAACAATGGCGTAAACCGCGGATTATTTTCAAACGAAGCAGGGCAAGGCTCGGCGCCCATTGCGCACGCGGCGGCCAAAGCACACGAAGCCGTTTCCGAAGGAATGGTAGCGATTTTGGAACCGTTTATCGACACCATAGTTATTTGCATGCTGACGGGATTGGTGTTGTTGTCGTCGGGAGTTTGGAAGGACAAGCTGCCCAATCAGTTTCAGAAAACGGACATGGAGGTGCTGGCATCGAAATTCAGCGAATCGGAAGCAGGCGATGTGCTGCGGCTGGAAAATCACTTGAGCGGAAAAGAGAGGTTAAACCTGTTTTCGGGTTCGCTTGCTGTGGTTGAGGGGAAAATAACCGACGATGTATCCGTTATCCACGCTCGTTCACTGGCGGAAAACATCACCGTGATGATAAACAATCAACCTTTTACAGGCGAATTAAACATAGCCAACGGCAGGCTGCAAGGCACAGACAACAGCCTCGCCATCACCGGTAACTCACTTATTCACAGCGCGCCGCTTACGACCGTAGCTTTCACGAAAAGTTTTTTCGGAGATTTCGGGAAATACATCGTGTCAATAGGGTTGCTGCTGTTTGCTTTTTCCACCGCTGTGGCCTGGTCTTATTACGGAGACCGGGCGGTAACGTATTTATTCGGAGCCAATTATGTGATTATCTATCGAATTGTTTTCGTGGCGGCTTTCTTTTTCGCATCGTTTACCGATACCACCATTATTTGGAATTTATCGTTGCTCACCGTCGCTTTTATGGCTATTCCCAATCTGTTTGGAATTCTGACGCTTCATCGTGAGGTGAAATATACCGTGAAGGAGTATTGGCAAGGATTTCGCGAAGAATACCCCGATGAGAAAAGGCCTGAGGGATAGAAATTGGAAATTAGAAACTCTAGAAGAAACACTTGAATGAAAAAATCGATTCTTTTTACACTGTTAATTTTTCACTTGCTGATTGCTTGCGCGCAAACGAAAAAAATTTCGCGATTGGGAATTGTAAATCCAACCGCCGGCAACTTAAGCAACACCATAAACCTTATCAATAAAGGGTATTTGCAGGCCGACAGCATCGCGATTGTGGGCATTTTTCATCAATCGCAGGCATCGTCCATTGCTTCGTCGGAAGAATTTATCCGGAAAAGCAGCTACAAGAATATCGCGATCGAAAAAATACAAGGCCGCGTTTCTCTCGACAGCCTTTTCGTGGAAAATGGTTGTACCAAAGAATTTGAGGAAATTTTCGACAAGGTTGACGCCATCATCCTTTTCGGCGGAGCCGATATTCCGCCGTCGGTATATGGCGAGGAAACTTTTTTGACCACAGAACTGATTTCGGGCGGAAAAAACTGGGAGTTGTCGTTTTTATTCCATTTAATTGGCGGTTCACAAAATATTAATTTCGAACCTTTTCTTGAAAAGAATCCCGATTTTCCCATTCTCGGCATCTGTCTCGGAATGCAGGAAATGAACGTGGCAAGCGGCGGATCGCTTTATCAGGATATTCCGTTTCAGGTTCATGGCAAAACCACGTTCGAAAGCCTTCTAACACTCGGAGCGGAACATATCCACAAAAACTATTGGAACAGAATGGATAACGAGAACGAATATTCTTTCATTCATTTTCATCCCATAAAAATTCCTGAAGAAAGTTTTCTTAAGTTCAACGGCGTTTCTGCAACTCCAACAGTTGCCAGCGTACATCATCAATCGCCGAAAAAATTAGGCAAAGGATTCGCTATTGCGGCGACCTCCATCGATGGAAAAGTGGTGGAAGCCTTGCAGCACACTCAATTTAAGAACGTTTACGGCATTCAGTTTCATACCGATTTCTCGGTTTTGTACGACGAGGGAAGAACATTCAACGTTTCTCCGTCGGAAATTGTAGAGTTGAGTGAAGACACAAAGATGTTTCACAAACTATTCTGGGAAGATTTTAGCAGGCGGCTGGTTGAGAATCGATGACCGATGGCCGACGCTCAAAAACAACTTTTTAGTTAAATAATTTTATTTGACTGTATTTTGTGTATATATTTGTTGCGAAAACCGACGCGAAATGAACTCTTCTTCTTTACAAAATTTCAATAAACTGTTTAACGAATATTACAATCGTTTCATTCGTTTCGCGTTGGGATATGTGAAAGAAAGAGAGATAGCCGAAGACTTTGTATCGGAAGCTTTCACCACTTATTGGGAGAACAGAGAAAATCTTTTGCCCGACACCAAGGCGCAAGCCTATATTCTCACCATTGTTAAGAACAAGTGCCTGAATCATCTCCGGCATATACAAGTACGCCATCGGGTAGAGAAAGAAATAAACCAGCACGCGGAATGGCTTCTGTCCACAAGTATAAACACGCTGGAAGCCTGCGATCCCGATTTTATTTTTTCCGACGAAATACAACAAATCGTAAACTCCACGCTGAATAAATTACCCGGAAAAACACGCCGCGTATTCATGCTAAGCCGTTATCAGGGTTTGTCGCACAGAGATATTGCCGATGAAATGAATCTCAGTACCAAAACCGTTGAATTTCATATCTCCAAAGCGCTTAATCAGTTGCGCCTTTCGTTAAAAGATTTTCTGATATTATCTCCGCTTTTACTTTATTTTTATTAAAAAAGCACATTTTCCGTTAGGGTAGTGCCTCGTTGAACTGTTATTTAAGTAGGGATAAGAATTATTGCAACCATCCCAAATAGAACAAGGATAATTATCGAATGAACAAGGAACTATTGTATCGTTTTTTTGAGGGAAATGCTTCTACTGATGAGGAAAAGCAGATAAAGCAGTGGCTGGATGCTTCGGAAGCCAATTATCGCCTGTTTTTTCAGGAACGAAAAATGTATGATGCGCTATTGTTAAACCCGGGCGAAACAAAACAATATAGAACGGTTACACGCTCATTGTGGAAAATAAGCACTGCCGCAGCTGTCGCTTTATTGCTCATTGTGAGCGGATTGTATATACTTCGCAATCAAGATTCCGCAGAACTATACAATACCATACTTGTTCCGCCGGGCCAGCGCATCAACCTCATTCTTGCCGATAATTCCAACGTATGGCTGAATGCCAACACCGAATTTCGATACCCGTCCCAGTTTTCGAAGAAAAACCGTACGGTTTATTTGGATGGAGAGGCCTATTTCGATGTAAGCAAGAACGAGAAAAAACCGTTCGTAGTAAAAACGGATCAAGGCGATGTACGTGTTACCGGAACCAGTTTCAACGTGGAAGCGTATTCGGGTTTCGACACTTTTGAAACCAGTCTTTTTGAGGGAGGCGTAGAAATTTTGAAAAACGATGAGAAACTTGTTTCGTTACATCCAAACGAAAAAGCTGTGTTGAGCAACAATCAACTGGTGGTGTCGAAAATAGAAGATACAGATGAATATCTTTGGAAAAACGGATTAATCGCCTTTAACAACAAGCATCTGGAAGAAATACTTTTATCGCTTGAAAAATATTTCGATGTAAACATCCAAATTGATTCGGCAAAATTACCGGAGCGCACCTATACCGGAAAATTCCGCCAATCCGATGGTGTAGATTACGCCCTGCGTGTATTGCAACGAAGCATCCGGTTTAAGTATGAAAGAGACGAAGAAACAGGAACAATTTATATTAATTAGACATTAGACTGATAGAATTTAGATTATTAGATATCAAATACAAAACGTTATAAACACCGTTCATAGTATTAACTCATAAATAACATTGCCTATGAAATAAACGGATAACCATCAGAAAACAAAAATCGGCAAGCGCTGCAACGCTCACCGACTATACGTTTTCGTCAACACAACCAAGAAATATTCAATGTATTAACTAAAAACAATTACAAATGTATGAAGAAAAACAACTCATTGGGTAATAATTTAACTGAAAAAGTACCCATTAAACATTTTTTATTGATTATGCGAACAACCTTTATTCTGTTATTTACCTGTGTTTTTTGCTCCATGGCCGAAATGAGTTATACGCAAAATGCCCGAGTAACAATCAATAAACGCAATGTAGCCCTCAGGGAAGTGCTTAACGAAATTGAAAGCCAAACCGATTACCTGTTCATTTACAACCACGAAGTAAACACCAACGAAAAAGTATCGGTCAGGGCCAAGCAACAAGCTGTTTCCGGCGTTCTCAACACACTTTTGAAAGACAAAAGCGTGAGTTATACCATGGAAGGGAATCATATAATTCTTTCCACCATCGAAAAATCATTGGGAACAGCAGAAACTCCTTCTGCCAATGTTGAACAACAGCAACAGCGGAAAACAATTACCGGAACCGTGGTTGATGCCGCAGGCATTCCCATCATCGGGGCAAATATTGTTGAAGTAGGCACAACAAACGGAACGGTTACGGATATGGATGGGAAATTCTCGTTAAGCGTGGATAATAATGCAACCATTCGGATTTCGTATATTGGGTATTTGGAACAGGATATCGATACCGCGGGAAGAACGAGTTTTGATGTAACGTTGCAGGAGGATATGCAGACGTTGGATGAAGTGGTGGTTGTGGGGTATGGGACGCAGAGAAAAGCAAATCTGACCGGTGCAGTATCAAATGTTCAAATTGGACAGATGGATAGGCGTACTGTAGCTCAAACGTCATCTGCTTTACAGGGTTTAGTGCCAGGACTTACAGTAACGCAACGTAGTGGTAAACCAGGCGCGGATGGGGGAACTATTCGTATTCGTGGCAATACGACCCTAGGAGACAATAATCCACTTGTGCTGATCGA
>JAUNRY010000118.1 GCA_030539475.1 Bacteroidia bacterium
ACTTTAAACGTCAAACATCAAACATGAACCTGAGAACTTCGCAATCCGTCATCAAAGCGCACGATTTAAGCCGCTTCCAGTTTCGCGACACACCTTTCGTGAAACTCATGAACAGGCGCATCTTCAACGTTCTTTTCATTGCTTCGCAATACGATATGTTTATTCTGGAAGACGACGGACGGGTGGATGAACAGATTTTCAACGAATATACTTCGCTCAACCTGCGCTACCCTCCCCGATTCACGCATGTGAGCACCGCCGAACAGGCCATGGAAGAACTCCGCTCCAACCGCTACGAACTTGTTATTTGCATGCCCAACCTGGACAACCACGAAATTTTTGCTCAGGCAAAAGTCATCAAACACAAGTTTCCGTATATTCCCATTGTGTTGCTCACGCCCTTTTCAAAATCGGTTACGCAAGTGCTGGAGAAAGAAGATATTTCGGGGATGGATTATGTTTTCAGCTGGCTGGGAAACGCCGATTTGCTGCTCGCCATCATCAAGCTGATAGAAGACAAGATGAACGTGGAGAACGATGTGCGTTCTGTTGGCGTACAAACCATTATGCTGGTGGAAGATTCGGTGCGGTTTTATTCCTCGGCCTTATCGTTGCTTTACAAATACGTGCTGAACGAATCGAAAGAATTTTCCAAGGAAGCGCTCAACGACCACTTGCGCATGATGCGTATGCGCGGACGGCCAAAGATTTTGCTGGCGCGCGATTACGAAGAGGCGGTGAGCCTTTACCGAAAATACGGCGACAACATGCTGGGAGTGATATCCGACATCAGTTTCAACCGGAATGGCGGAAAAGATAAAGCGGCAGGGCGAAAACTGGGAGAATGGATTCGAAGCAAAGACAAGTATATACCCATTATTTACACTTCATCGGAATCTGAAAACCGGAGATATGCCGCGGAAGTCAATGCCCGGTTTATCGATAAAAATTCAAAAACGTTTCCGCAAGATTTTCACAAAGCGGTGAAGGAGAACCTGGGTTTCGGCGATTTTATCATTGTCGCGCCTAAATCGCAGGAAGAGATTTTCAGAATCAAAAACCTGAAAGAGCTGCAGCTGAACATCCGTCAGATTCCCGACGATTCGCTGTACTACCACCTTTCCCGCAATCATTTTTCGCGTTTTTTCTACACACGCGCCATGTTCCCCGTAGCCGAAATGCTGAAAAAGATAGACGTGTCGGCATACGCCAATATGGACGATGCGCGCGAGCTTATTTATCAGGCAATTGTGGAATACCGGCGCATGAAAAACACGGGTGTGGTGGCCGTTTTCGAGAAAGACCGTTTCGACAAGTACTCCAATTTCGCGCGCATAGGAGAAGGTTCGCTGGGCGGAAAAGGGCGCGGACTGGCTTTCATAGGCCACATTGTGAAAACGCACATGGAATTGAACAGCCACGAGAATTTTCCGGTTACCACGCCCAAAACAGTGGTGTTGTGTACCGATATTTTCGATGAATTTATGGAAGCCAATAATCTCTACAACATTGCGCTCTCGTATCGTCCCGATGAAGATATCCTGAAACATTTTCTGGCCGCCAAACTGCCCAAGCGTTTGGTGAGCGATTTTCTGGTGTTTTTCGACGCCATTTCAACGCCCATTGCCATTCGCTCGTCGAGTATGCTGGAAGATTCACAATACCAGCCTTTTGCCGGAATCTATTCTACCTATATGATTCCTTACGTGAAAGACAAGTACGAAATGGTTCGCTTACTGAGCAACGCCATAAAAGCCGTGTATGCTTCCGTTTTTTATAAAGACAGCAAAGCGTATATGGCAGCTACCCAGAACCTGATTGATCAGGAAAAAATGGCCATCGTGTTGCAGGAAGTGGTTGGCGCCCCATACGGAAACATGTTTTATCCGGCCATTTCGGGCGTTGCCCGTTCCATCAATTATTATCCCATCGGGAACGAAAAAACGGAAGACGGCATAGTAAACATGGCACTGGGATTGGGAAAATACGTCATGGAAGGATACCAGGGGCTTCGGTTTTCTCCGCTGCATCCAAAAAACATATTGCAGCTGAGCTCGCTGGAATTTGCCTTGAAAGACACACAGACACAGTTTTACGCGCTCGATTTGGAATCTATGTCCAAGGATTTCAGCATCGACGACAGTTTTAACCTGCAGAAATTGCGCATACGCCAAGCCGAGGCTGACAGCCCGCTAAGGTACGTGGCGTCCACCTACGACCCCAACGACCAGATTATTCGCGACGGATTTTACGAGGGCGGCCGAAAAATAATATCGTTTGCCAATATTTTGAAACACGATACGCTTCCGCTCGCGGAAACGCTGGACAACGTGCTGAAAGTCGGGCAGCTGGAAATGGGGCGACCGGTGGAAATAGAATTTGCGGTGAACATAGAAAACCAGCAGGAAGCGCAGTTTTACGTGTTGCAAATCCGGCCTGTGGTAGATAGCAAGGAAGTGGTTTTCGAAGATTTGGAAAACGTTGACCGGGACGAAACGCTCTTGTACTCGTGGAACGCTCTTGGAAACGGCATTTCCAACGATGTTTGCGACGTGATTTACGTGAAAACCGATAACTTTTCCGCCGCCAACAATCCGGCCATTGCCCGGGAGATTGAAAAAATTAACAGCAATTTTAGCATAACCGACAAAAACTACGTGTTGGTAGGCCCCGGCCGCTGGGGCTCGTCCGATCCGTGGCTGGGAATTCCCGTGAAGTGGGCGCACATAAGCCAGGCGCGGGTAATAGTGGAATCGGGATTGGAAAATTACCGCATCGAACCCAGCCAGGGAACGCATTTTTTCCAGAATCTCACATCGTTTGGCGTGGGATATTTCACCATCAATTCTTTTCTTGAAAACGACGGCTTTTTCGATGAAGCGTTCCTCAACGCTCACCCCGCCGTACACGAAACAGAATTTATCCGCCACGTGCATTTCGATAAACCCCTGACAATAAAAATCAGCGGAAAAAAAAGAATCGGCGTGGTGATGAAACCTGCACCGGATGAGCAGTAGAGACGTAGTTCGATGCGTCTCTACATTACCCGGCAGAAGTATTTAACAAAATATAACACCATTGTTTGCCAACTTTTTACCGTCTTCGCATCTTATAATGGAACAGAAAACAAAACTTGTATGAAGAAACTTATATTTACCCTCGTAGCGGCGCTAATTTTTCTCTCGCTGCAAGCGCAAACAAAACAAACTATGAATTACAACGAGCAGTGGCAAAAAGTTGCCGAATTTGAGAAAAAATCGCTGCCGAAATCGGCTTCGCAAGAAGTGGATAACATCCTGCGAAAGGCCGTTGCCGATAAAAACAGCCCGCAAGTGATAAAAGCGTTGATCCATCAGGGGAAATACGACTTGGCATTAGATGCCGAAAACGATACCGTTATTTTCCGCAACCTCACGGATATGCTGGCGAAAAGCACCGATGTGGTGGAAAAATCCGTCCTGCACTCAATGCTTGGCGAGCTGTACCTGCAATACTACCAAAAAGACCAATGGACGATTAACCAACGCACGGCAATCAGCGGTTTCGTGCCGGAAGATATGAAAGAGTGGTCGAAAAACAATTTTTACGACAAGGTGGTGGAGCACCTGAACGCGTCCATCGAGCCGCGGCCTCAACTCGAAAAAGCCCAGGTAGCGCCTTTTGCCGCCGTGGTGGAATTGGGCAAAGATTCGCGCCGTTTTTACCCCACGATGTACGACTTTTTGGCGCGCCGCGCCATCGAGTTTTTCAGGCAAATAGACGAAGAGGCAGATTTGAGCCGCTCGTTGGCGAAGAAAAACATCACGCAGCAATCGTTGTTTGCGCCTGCCAACGAATTTGTTCAGTTAAATTTCGACCCGCAAGCCGAAGAATACAACCTTTGGGCGTTGGAAACGTACAAAAAACTACTCGTGTCGCTTTCCGACCGGAAATTAAATACATCCGTTGTCCTTACGGAACTGGATAAAGCAGACTATCTTTCCAAGCTGCACAACGCGTATAACACGCACGCTTTCCCAACGCTGCAAGCGATGCTGGAACAGTGGAGAAATGATCCGGTAAGCATTGAAATCGTGGATAAAATGGCGGATTTCTACACAAGGCAAATCGCGGAATTTCCGCAGGAAGACACCGTGAAACGCGTGGAAAAAACCAAGGAATTACACGATTTGTTGCAAAAAACCATTCAGTCGTTTCCCAAAAACGAACGCGTTTCCGTGTTGGAAAACCGGTTGCTGCAACTCACGCAACCCGAATTTTCGGTAAGAGGCGATAACACTTTTGCAGCGCAAGCCGAGAAAAAACTAACGGTTGAATACAAGAACCTGAAAAAACTCTCGGCCAAACTGTATAGGCTGGACTCTTCCCTTTCTGCGCTTTACAGTAACCGAAGAAGCAGTCAGCAAAAAGATGAGAAAAAAACATTGGTGCGCGAAATTCAAATTCCGCTCACCCAAAAACCGCCGTTTGAATCGGCACAAACCGATTTCACGCTGAATATATCGGAATTTGGTGCATATAAACTCGAATTCGAGTCTGAGCCCGCCTCGCAAAAAGAAAGCAACAGCAGTTACTATTTTCCGTGTCCGATTTGGCCGTTTTCAGCCGCCTGTCGGCGAAAGATACCTACGAGTTTTTTGTGGTAAACCGCCTGACAGGCGAGCCTGCAACCAATGCCAAGGTAAATATCTACAAACTACCCAGAAGTTGGCACAATTCATCCCTTACGCTTGAAAAAACCATTGCAACAAATAACCTTGGATTGGCCGTTTACAATAAAGATATTCCCAACAACGATGTTTTTTATCAAGCCGTTTCGGGCAACGATAACGGTTCCACGTTAAATCCGCTTCCGCGGGGAAATTATCAATACGAAGAAGGTCGCGAACGGACTTTCGAAAACGCCCATATTTATACCGACCGAAGTTTGTACCGTCCCGGGCAAACCGTGTTTTTCAAAGCCATTGCTATTACTACAACAGGTGGGAAATCTCAAGTTGCGGTTGGCAAATCGCTCGAATTTATATTGCGCGATGCCAATTATCAGGAAATTTCCAAACAAACGTTGAAAACCAACGAATTTGGTTCCGTTTCCGGTGAATTTGTGTTGCCGCAGGGTTCATTATCGGGCAATTATAGCATTCAAACGTCGCGAGGCGCTATTAATTTTCGCGTAGAAGAATATAAACGCCCCACGTTTGAAGTTTCGTTCGATAAAATTGAAAAAACCTACAAATTCGGCGAAGAAATTACCTTGACGGGAAAAGCCGAAAACTATTCGGGCATCAAACTGCAAAACGCCAACGTAAGTTACCGCATCACGCGTCAGCAATCGTGGTGGTGGCGTTGGGGCGGCCCACCCGAACACTTTGCCGAAGGCACGGTTACAACCGATGAAAACGGGCAGTTTGAAATTACTTTTACGCCGCAAAAAACAGATGAAGGCACTTCGTCGCGTTCCATTTACACGTTCAACGTGGAGGCTACGGTTACCGATGTAAACGGCGAAACGCAGGTGGGTAATTATTCCGTTACCGTGGGCGATGTTTCGATGATACTGAATATTGAAATGCCCGAAAAACTGGAAAAATCTTCTGCCGAAAAAATAGTTATTTCCGCCAAAAACTTGGACGGAAACGATGTAAAAGCATCGGGAACGTATCAAATTTTCTCGTTGCTCGAAAACGATTCCATTAACACGCAAGTGTTGCAGGGCAATTTCGAAACCGGCGAACAAACGCAACTGAAAGAGCAATTGAAAAAGCTGCCTTCGGGAAAATACCGCATCAAACTGCAATCGAAAGACGACCGCGGAAATGATATCACTGCTGAAAAAGATTTCGTGCTGTTCTCTTATTCCGACAAACGTCCGCCCGTGGAAACCAACGAATGGTTCGTGGTGAAAAACAACACGTTCTCGCCGAACAAACCGGCCGAAGTCATTCTCGGCGCAACCGATAACATCAATGTGCTGTATGAACTTTGGCAGGAAAATACGTTGTTGGAAAGAAAATGGATTACCATCAACAACGAAAACCGATTGTTTACCGTTCCGTACAAACCGGAATATAAAAACAACGCAACGTTGATGCTGACATACGTGAAAGACGAAAAATTTTATCATCATTCCACGCAACTGGTAACCGAAAAAGAAAAAAACGGACTGGAAATAAAATTGGATGTATTCCGCGATAAAATCCGTCCCGGAGCCAACGAAGAGTGGCGATTGTCGGTAAAAGATGCCAACGGAAATGCGGATTCGGCAGAAATATTGGCATCGATGTATGATTTTTCGTTAGACCAAATTTATCCTGCACCGAAATGGATGCTGGGCTTGCCACATTTGTATTACAGAACGGCCGCTTCTTTGCAAAGGGACCAATCGTTTAATTCGCTGCGGATAAACGGACATATTCCGCAAACTTTTAAAGATGTGGCGGCATTGGAATTTGACCGGTTCAATTGGTATGATTTTTCGTTGTATAGATATGGAAGAATGATGATGCGAAATGCGGTTGCTGGAAGAGCTCAACTGCAATCAGATAACTTAGATGAAGTTGTGGTTGTTGCTTATGGAACGCGGAAGACAGAATTAATGACAGGGGCGGTACAAATTGTTACAAAGGACAACGCCAGTGGGATTTTAACCGAAAGAGAAATTCAACTGACCAGCGATGACTCAAATCTGCCTCCATCTTCTGAAGGTGAACCTCAAATCCGCCGCAATTTCAACGAAACCGCTTTCTTTTTCCCGCAATTGCGCACCAACGACAAAGGCGAAA
>JAUNRY010000119.1 GCA_030539475.1 Bacteroidia bacterium
AATTTTTATTCTATCTTTGCGCAAAATTTAATATTCAGTACACATAATTAACAAATAAAACATACTGTAATGATAAGATTCTCAAAACCTTTTTGGGTGGCCAACTTTGTTGAGCTGCTTGAGCGGCTGGCATTTTACGCCGTATTTATTGTAATAACCCTGTATTTGTCCAACGTGTGGGGATTTTCCGACATACAGGCCGGCCTCATTTCCGGAGTATTTTCGGCGCTTCTTTACCTGCTGCCCTTGTTTACGGGCGCCTATGCCGATCGCATCGGGTTTCGCGCGGCAATCATTATCGCGTTTGCTCTTCTGTCGCTCGGCTACGGCGGATTGGGATTGCTCCCCACCCTGCTGGAGAGTTCGGGGCTGGTAACGTACGAAATGACCACCACCTTCACCGGCCTGAAAGAAAGCCCCTTGCAATGGAGCATCATTCCCGTGCTGATACTTATCGTTATTGGCGGCGCGTTTATCAAGGCGGTAATTTCCGGAACGATAGCGCGCGAAACCACCACCGAAACCCGCGCACGCGGATACGCCATTTTTTATATGATGGTAAATATCGGCGCTTTCATCGGCAAAACGGTTGTTGACCCGCTGCGCCGAAGCATGGGCGACCAAGGCTTGGTTTACCTCAACTATTTCTCGGCAAGCATGACCTTTATCGCGCTCATTGCCGTATTTTTGCTCTACAAATCCACGCATACCGAAGGCAAAGGAAAAAGCTTTTTCGAGATCGGGCAATCGATGATAAAAGTGTTTTCAAACGTTCGTTTGTTGCTGCTGATACTCATCGTCAGCGGATTTTGGATGATACAAAGCCAAATGTATGCCACCATGCCCAAATACGTGATTCGATTGATTGGCGAAGGCGCCTCGCCCGGATGGTATGCCAACGTGAACCCGCTGGTGGTATTCGTGTTGGTAAACTTCATCACCTCGGCTATGAAAAAGCGTTCGGCCGTTACCTCCATGATGATAGGAATGATAATAATTCCGATATCGGCGTTGGTGATGTCTATGGGCAACCAATTAGGCAGCGCGTACATTGCCGGTTTGCATCCCGTAGCCTTTATGATGATTGTGGGAATTGCCATGCAAGCGTTGGCAGAGTGTTTTATATCGCCCCGCTACTTAGAATATTTCTCGCTGCAAGCGCCCAAAGGAGAAGAAGGGCTGTATTTGGGATTCAGCCACCTGCACTCGTTCATTTCGTATCTGCTGGCATTTGGAGTTTCGGGATTCTTGTTGGAGAAATACTGTCCCGATCCGCGCCTGTTTACCAACGCAGAGGGCGTCCTCGACACCGTTGCTTACTCTGCCGCAACCCACAACGCCCACTACATCTGGTACGTTTTTGTGGGAATTGGAGCCATTTCGGCAATTGCCCTGTTTGCCTACGGCAGGATTACCAAAAGCATCGATAAGAAAAAAGAGCCGGCGGCAAGTTAAATTTATTTAAGTATTTATTTCATACAACTTATCTGATTTACTTTTCCTATTTTTGTAACAGGAAAATCATTACAAAAAATCAAATTATGCGTTTAGATTTAAGTTCTTCTATTACATTGGAAAGAGTACCACAGCGATACTACAAGCCCGAAAACGATTTTGAAAAATACACGCTGAGCCGTTTCGAAAAGATCCCTACCCATATTTTCGAAAAATCGGGCCGGGCAGCGAAAAAAGTGGCGAAAGACATTGTAAAACTACTTCAGCAAAAACAAGCCGAAAACAAAAACTTTGTATTGGGGCTTTCAGGCGGCGCCTCCCCAATTCCGGTTTACGAAGAGTTGGTACGTTGGCACAAAGAAGAAGGGCAGAGCTTCAAAAACCTCATTGTGTTTAACATATACGAATTTTATCCGGTTTTTGAACCCACGCTTACCAACCTGCACCTCATTCAGGAATCGTTGCTGAATCATATCGATATCGACCCCAACAACGTGCATTCGGTTGACGCGGCAATAGAAAAAGATTTAATTGCAACCAAATGCGAAGAGTTCGACGCAACGTTGCGAGAATTGGGCGGATTGGATTATCTGCTGCTGGGGCTTGGAAGTAAAGGAAACATCGCCTTCAATATGCCCGGCAGCAACCTGCACTCGCAAACGCGCCTGGTAATGCTCGACGGTGATTCGCGCCTCGATATCTCCTCGGGCTACAAATCGCTCGACAAAGTGCCCGTAAGCGCCATCACCATGGGTATTTCCGATTTAATGCAGGCCGAAAAGATTTCATTGATTGCATGGGGCGAACAAAAAGCCGAAAGTATCCGCCAAATGGTGGAAGGAAAGGTTGAGGAAGCCATGCCGGCATCGGTACTGCAAACGCATTCCGACGCCGAGGTTTATATAGACCTGGCCGCCGCCGGCGAGTTGACCCGTATAAGCAAGCCCTGGCTGGTAACCAATTGTGAGTGGACAAGCAAGCTTATCAGGCGAGCTATTGTTTGGTTGTGCAACGTGGTAAACAAACCCATACTGAAACTCACCAACAAAGACTACAACGATAACGGTTTGAGCGAGTTGGTAGTACTTTACGGATCGGCATACAACGTAAACATAAAAATTTTCAACGACTTACAACGAACCATTACCGGCTGGCCGGGCGGAAAACCCAATGCCGACGACTCCAACCGCCCCGAAAGGGCAAAGCCGTTTCCAAAACGCGTGATTATCTTCAGCCCGCATCCCGACGACGACGTAATCTCCATGGGAGGAACGTTCCAACGCCTGGTAAACCAAGGGCACGAAGTGCACGTGGCCTACCAAACCTCCGGCAACATTGCCGTTGGCGACGAAGAAGTTATTCGGTATATTTCCGTTTTTAAAAACCTCATCAGAGAGTACGAACCGCAAAACACTACCGCGCTCGATAAACTATCGAACATCCTGAACTTTCTGTTAGAAGAAAAAGGAAAAGACGATATAGATACGCCGGAAGTGCGGTTTATGAAAGGAAGAATCCGCCGCGAAGAAGCCCGCTCGGCCGACCGGTACGTGGGATTATCAAAAAACAACGTGCATTTTCTCGATCTCCCTTTCTACGAAACCGGACGCGTGAAAAAGAACCCCATTTCGGAAACTGACGTTCGCATTGTAAAAGATTTCATAGAAAGCATCAAGCCGCACCAAATATACGTGGCCGGAGATTTAGCCGATCCGCACGGCACGCACAAAGTTTGTTTAGACGCCATCCTGGCAGCCATCGACATAATGAAAAACGAGGAGTGGTACCAGGATTGCCGCGTGTGGATGTATCGCGGCGCGTGGATGGAATGGGAAATCGATCACATTGAAATGGCCGTTCCCATCTCTCCCGAAGAACTTCGCCAGAAACGAAACGCCATCCTGCGCCATCAATCGCAGATGGAAAGCGCGCCCTTTCTGGGCGACGACGAACGGCTGTTTTGGCAACGCTCCGAAGAGCGCAACCGCGCCACTGCCGACATGTACGACAAACTGGGACTGGCATCCTACGAAGCCATCGAAGCGTTTGTGGAATACAAACCCATACGGTAAATCCGGCAAACCATGGCTGTGCCTTTGTTTTCACATAGTTAAAAACTCAGTATCCCAAAAAGAGGAGCAACATTTTGCTCCTCTTTTTTGTTATAAGCGTAAACAGGTAAATTACAGCAGTATGACAACAAAACATTTTTTATTCATCGCGGCGGTTTTAGCCGCTTTTGCCGCCCACGCACAACAGGGCAAATTGGTAACTTATCAGATTGACAACGAAGCATACGAAGGATATTACACACAACCATCGGGCGAAAAGGCTGACAAAGCGCCCTTAGTGTTGGTTCTTCATGACTGGGACGGCCTCACCGATTACGAGATAAAACGTGCCGATATGCTGGCGCAGGAAGGCTATCAGGTATTTGCCGCCGATCTCTTCGGCAAAGGAATCCGTCCGACGGAAAACAAAGACAAAGCGCAACACACCGGCGAGCTATACAAAGACCGGGAGAAACTCCGCCGGCTTATGACGGGCGCCATCGATGCCGCCAAAAAACAAGGTGCCGCCACCGATAACGTAGCGGCAATGGGATACTGTTTCGGCGGCGCTGCCGCGCTGGAGCTGGCACGGTCGGGAGCGGCGCTGCAGGGTTTCGCCTCATTTCACGGAGGCCTGGGAACGCCCCCCGGGCAAAGCTATGCACAAACAAAAGGCAAAGTCATTATTTTTCACGGCACGGCCGATACCGCCATCACTATGAACGATTTTGCCAACCTCGCCAACGAGTTGGAAGCCGCCCAAATTCCGCACGAAATGATTACTTACGGAGGCGCTCCGCACAGTTTTACCGTTTTCAGCTCTCCCGCATACCGCGAAAAAGAAGACAAACAATCCTGGAAACGGTTCCTCAAATTTCTCCAAGAAGCCTTTTCATCGTAAAACAGAACCGGCCTCACCCATTTTTTGCACAATTACACAAAAAAATTGTTACCGGATGCAATTTATATTGAAAAAAGTTGTATATTGAGCCAAATTTATAGAAGCAGGTATGCTTAAGGAGAAATTTCATATTGAGTTTGTGATGGGAAGCGCCACACAAGCCAGTTTGTGGAGAATGATCAGCCAAATTGACGGATTATCGGAATGGTTTGCCGATGAAGTTACCATGAACGAAGGGGAAAACATGTACACGTTTTTCTGGGGCAAATCGGATAATCGGGCAGAAATTGTAAATTCAAAGCCGCAACAATGCATCCGGTTCAGGTGGCTCGACGAAGAAGACGAAACCGTTTACTTCGAATTTCAGCTGCATAAACTGGAGCTATCCAGCGAGATTGCTTTACAGATTACCGATTTTGCCGAACCCGATGAAAAAGGAGACACCATTGCCCTGTGGGAAACCCAGATAGATAAAATGAAAAGGCGGCTGGGTATTTTGTGAAATTGTGTATGAACCATACCGCCCGCTTTTGTTTCACTTCCATTCTGCTGCTTGGAGCTTTGTTTTCCTGCAACCGTGCCGAAAACGAAGCCATGGCCCTGCGCCTTGCGCAATGGGATGCTATGGTGGAAGAACACCCCCGCGCCGTTGCAGACAGCCTCGCACAACTAAACCCAAAAGACTTATCGCGCGCTAACCGTGCCTACTACGGGTTACTGAAAACCATTGCCGACGACAAAACATTTGCCGGTTTCACATCCGATTCGCTTATAAACAATGTGCATCGCTATTATCATCAGCATAAACCAAATGGAGATGACCACATCCGCTCGCTGGTTTACCAAGGCATTGTGCGAAACCGAATGGAAATGGCAGACAGTACCGTTTTCACTCCCTTAAAAGAAGCCGAAAGGCTTTACCTGAAACAAAAACAACCCAATCCCGCCACCGGGAATATGCTTTATTTTTATTTGGGAGAGTTATTGTCGAAGAACAACGATTACGCTACTGCCGGTAGCTATTTTAATAATGCAATGCAACTGGCAAAACAAAAAGGAAACCCTATTCACATTTTTGATACCTATCTCGCATTGTTTTGGAATGAGATGGAACAAGAGAATTTTGATAATGGAAAGTTGTATTTAGATTCGCTTAACGAGATTACAAATTTACCCCCTGACCAACAGTATCGTCTTTTTAATTCCCAATCCATTTATTATGAAATACAAAACGATTATGAGAAAGAACTGAATTACGAAAGAGCAAAATTTGCACTTTTGCCTTTGTTGAAAGAACAACCCAAGCAATTTAGGTTATTTTATGCCCTTTCTGAAGCGTATCTTCACAACAATATGCCAGACAGTGCCATGTATTACAGTTTGTTGGCTATAGACCATATTGAAGACTCTACTTACACACTTAACTATTTGCTGTATGATAACGTGGCGGATATTGCCGAGCGGCAGCAAAACCTTACACTCGCGCTGCAATACCGCCAAAAAGCGTTCGATGTTTACGAAAACAGCATCGACAACCGATTAGACACCCAAATACAGGAGCTTGAAAAACGCTATAATATCTCTGAGGCCGAGAACAAAGCGTTGAAAGCACAACAGAACGTGAGCATTTGGCTGGGCGTAGCCTTAATTGCTATATTGCTGCTTGTGTTGCTGGGCGTATATACCCGCCACCAGCGCACCATTGCTAAACTAAAAGAGCGGGAAGCTGCCGAGAAAGCATCGCGGTTGGAGGCCGAAAAGAGAATTGAAGCAGAGAAAGCCCTGCGCCTGTTGGCCGAAAAAGAGCAAATGATGGAGCAAGCTATCCGCCAGCAGAAAATTGTGGAAGTTTCTACCCGGTTTCTGGCAGAATATGCCGCGCTGCAAGAAAAAGCAAAGGAAATGACCAACCGTGTGCGCGCCAAAGACGGTAGATTGGGCGACGATTACGAGCGGATGCTCAAAGAAGGGCAAAGCCGGTTCAACGCCCTTGCCCACCAACAGTTTACCGAAACCGAGCTGCAAAAACTCTTCGGCATACATCAAGATTTGGAGGTGTTTTCGCAATCCGACCGCCTTTTCCTGGTCATGCTCGCTGCTAACGCCCCCAACACCCAAATTGCCGCCATGCTAAACACCACGGTGCATAACCTTAAAACCCGCAAAACATACCTGAAAAACAAAATAGAAAAAAATGCCTCGCCGCACAACAATTTTGCGTGCCTGCTGGCGCTTTTTAATAAAAACACACACCATCCCATAGGTTAGGATTTTGTTTGTTTAATCATATTAAGTGGTTTGTATTGAGAGTATAATCTGTATGGGGTTAGGTTAGGATTGCATCCTGCTATTGCCCG
>JAUNRY010000120.1 GCA_030539475.1 Bacteroidia bacterium
TACCCAATCCCAAATAATACAAAAATATGAAGTACAACAGAATTTTACTCAAACTCAGCGGCGAATCGCTCGCCGGAGAAAAAAAACAAGGCGTTGACGCCGTTCGCCTCGAAGAATATGCCGCGCAACTCAAAGACGCCGCCGCAATGGGTGTGCAAATCGGAATCGTTATTGGCGGCGGAAATATTTTTCGCGGGTTGAGCGGCACGCAAAAAGGGTTCGATCGCGTAAAAGGCGATCAAATGGGAATGCTTGCCACCGTTATCAACAGCCTGGCGCTTAGTTCCGCGCTTACATCCATCGGACAAAAAAACCGCGTTTTTACGGCCATCCGCATGGAGCCCATCGGCGAATTTTATTCCAAATGGAAAGCCATCGAAGCCATGGAGCGCGGCGAAATTGCCATTCTTGCCGGCGGAACCGGAAGCCCGTTTTTCACCACCGACACCACTTCCGCCTTGCGCGGCATAGAAATTGAAGCCGACGCCATGTTCAAAGGCACCCGTGTGGACGGTGTTTACACGGCCGATCCCGAAAAAGACCCTTCGGCCACCAAGTTCGACACCATTTCGTTCGACGAAGTTTACGATCGCGGCCTGAAAGTTATGGATCTTACAGCAACAACCATGTGCAAGCAAAACAACCTTTCTATTGTGGTTTTTGATATGGACACCGTGGGCAATCTCCAAAAAGTGCTTTCCGGAGAAAACATCGGAACGTTGGTGCATGCGGGCTAAGCATCAGCCGGTTTAGAACCGGCAGGTGTTTTTACACGTTTATTCAACTATTTTCACTATTTTTGTTCCGAACATCAATAAAATAAATATGGACATTACAACAATCAGACAAGATGCCGAGGAAAAAATGCAAATGACATTGGAGTTCCTCGAAGAAACTTTTGCCCGAATCCGCGCCGGAAGAGCCAATGTGCGTATTCTCGACGGAATTCGTGTGGAATATTACGGCAGCCAGGTTCCTTTATCGAACGTATCGTCTATTTCTACGCCCGATGCAAAAACCATCATGGTTCAACCGTGGGAGAAAAATATGCTCAGGGTGGTGGAAAAAGCAATCATGGATTCCGATGTGGGCATTACGCCCGAAAATAACGGCGAAGTTATCCGCCTGGGAATTCCTCCGCTCACCGAAGAACGCCGCAGGCAATTGGTAAAACAAACCAAGCAGGAAGCGGAAGATGCAAAGATAAGCATCCGAAGCTCGCGCCGCGAAGGCATGGATGAGGTGAAAAAAGCCGTGAAAGACGGACTGCCCGAAGACATGGGCAAGGACGGCGAAAACGAACTTCAGAAACTTCACGACAAATACATCAAAAAAATTGATGAGATGTTTGCCGAAAAAGAAAAAGAAATCTTAACGGTGTAAATGACGCAAGGCGAAGGGCAAGAAGCAAAGCTCTCGCTCCCCTTTGGGGGGAGCCGGAGAGGGGTTGGTTTGGTAATAAAAAACACCGGAAACCTTTACACTGTGCGCATCGGTAACGGCTCCGATATCGTGTGCGCGGCAAAGGGGAGTTTTCGCCTCAAAGGAATCCGCAGCACCAGTCCGGTTGTGGTGGGCGATATTGTGAAAATCGACATCAATCCCGACGGCTCCGCGTACATTACCCACATTGAAGACCGCAAAAACTACATTGTGCGCCGGGCGTCCAATCTTTCCAAGCATTCGCACATCCTGGCTGCCAATATAGATTTGGCGCTGCTTTGCATAACCGTTCGTTTTCCCGAAACCACCACGGTATTTATCGATCGGTTTTTGGTTACCGCGGAAGCTTACAGCGTGCCCGTGCATCTCGTTTTCAATAAAACAGACCTCTACGATACCGATGATGCCGAATACGTGGAGAGTTTAATACACCTGTATTCCACCGTGGGGTATGCGTGTTTAAAAACTTCGGCCGCCACAGGCGAGGGAATGGAGGAAATCCGAAAACTCGTGCAAGGGAAAATTACACTGCTGGCAGGACATTCGGGGGTGGAAAAATCGAGTATCATAAACGCGTTGCAAAAAGACTCGGTACAAAAAGTAGGAAAAATATCCGATTACCACAGCAAAGGAATGCACACCACCACTTTTTCGGAAATGGTGGAGCTTGATGCCGGCGGGTTTGTTATAGATACGCCGGGCATCAAAGGTTTCGGTACCATAGATATGGACACGGCAGAGGTTTCGCACTATTTCCCCGAAATTTTTAAGATTTCGTCGAAATGCAAATTTCACAATTGCCTGCATCTCAACGAACCCGGTTGCGCCGTGCTCAAAGCAGTGGAAGACCGCTACATAAGCCAAAGCCGTTACCAATCGTACCTGAATATTCTGGAAGATGTGGACGAGGGAAAATACCGGTAAATTACCGGGTGCTTCGAGTTCCAACTTGCAGGATCGAAATTAGCAGCGCCCAACTATCAACCTGATTACAACCCAACAGTTATGAACAGTGTTTTAATTTTCATTCTTGAAATTTTGTACGCATTAACCATCATCAGCGTGGTTATCGTGGTAATTTCTGAGAACCGGAATCCCATTAAAACGCTGTCGTGGGTGATGGTGCTTGTGTTTCTTCCGTTTGTGGGGTTGATTTGGTACCTCACTTTCGGGCAGGACTTCACCAAAAAGCAAATCATCACCAAGCGGATGTACAGCAAGCTCAAGAAACGTCCGTTAGACGAAATCGGTACACTCGAAGAGGTGGCGTATCCGAAGGAGCACGCGAGTTTAATCCGCTTGTTGAAAAACCTCGACAATACGCCCCTGCTCGGCGGAAACAACGTGCAATTGTTTACCCGTGGCGACGAAAAATTAGAACGCCTGCTTATCGATATTGAAAATGCCAAGGAACACATTCACGTGGAATATTACGCGTTCGAAAACGACGCAATAGGTGCAAAAGTAAGAAACGCGCTTATTCAAAAATCGCTCCAAGGTGTGGAGGTTCGCGTTATTTACGATAGTTTCGGTTCCCGAAAAGCAAAAAAAGGTTTTTTTGAGGAATTTCGCAAAGCCGGCATTGAAGTGGAGCCTTTCCTGAAATTGGCGCTCCCGAAGTTGACATCGAGGCTGAATTTTCGCAACCACCGCAAAATGGTAATCATTGACGGGCGCATCGGTTACGTGGGCGGCATGAACATTGCCGACCGCTACATCGATGGCTTCCAGTGGGGAATTTGGCGCGATACGCACGCACGCATCGAGGGAAAAGGCGTTCAGGGGTTGCAGTCTATTTTTCTTATCGATTGGTTTTTTGTGAGCCAAACGCTCATCACCTCCCGAAAGTATTTCCCCGAGCTTCCCGCGTTCGGAAACATAGCCATGCAAACCGTTAACAGCGGCCCGCTCAGAGAAGAACGGGAGATTTCCCACGGTATTTTGCAAGCCATTTACGACGCGCAAAAAAGTATTTTCATACAAACGCCGTATTTTGTTCCGCCCGAATCGTTGCTTCAGGCATTGCAGGCGGCTGCCGTGCGGGGGCTGGATGTGCGGGTTATGATACCCAAAAGGTCCGACGTGAGGCTGGTGCATTTGGCCACCTTGTCGTTTTTGAAAGAGGTGTTGCAGTCGGGAATAAAAGTTTACCTCTACGAAAAAGGTTTTTTACATTCCAAAATGATGGTTTTCGACGATTCGCTCACGCTGATCGGGTCGGTAAATTTCGATTCGCGCAGTTTTGAGCATAATTTCGAGGTGGAGGCCTTTATATATGATTGCAATGTGGCCAAAAAGGCCATCGATATTTTTGTTGAAGACCAACGATTTTCGCAAATTATTTCTTCCCGTGAATGGATGAAAAGGCCGCAAGTGCTTCGTTTCTTCGAGTCGCTGATGCGGTTGTTCGCGCCGTTGTTATAATTAATTCACGATTCACAGTTCACGGTGTTGGATTTTAATGAAAATCTTATTGAAACAAGTTAAATACAAAACTAACAGCTAATTGCCAAGAGCCAATTGCCAAAGATATGATCAGAATTTATTTAATCGGCTACATGGGAGTGGGTAAAACTACGGTAGGAAAAAAACTGGCTAAATTTTTCGGTATAAACTTTATCGATCTGGATAAATTTATCGAAAGCAAGTACCACAAAACCGTGCCCGAAATATTTGCCGAGCGGGGCGAAAAAGAATTCCGATTGATTGAACAAAAAGCGCTGCTGCAAGTTTCAGAGATAGAAGACGTGGTGATTTCTACCGGCGGCGGCGCCCCGTGTTTTTTCGATAATATGCAACTGATGAACCAGACGGGCATAACCGTTTATATTCAGGCAGAACCGGAGGAACTGGCAGCCCGGTTGCGCGCGTCGAAGAACGTGCGGCCGATTGTTGCCGGAAAAACCGGCGACGAACTGCTGACGTTCATCACCGCGCACTTACGCGAACGCGAAGTGTTTTACAACCGGGCAACTATTGTTTTTAAAACAGACCGGTTGATAACGAAAGAACACGTTCACGTAACGGTTGAAGGCATTGCAAAGCAAATTTCTAACATTTAATTTCTCCGGCATTATGTACGAATCCCTAAGAAGCACGCAGTTTATTGTTCGGGAATTACTGCTGCAAGTTGATAAACAAAGTGTGTCGCTGATTATCGGTATTCCCAAGGAAAATCAGCACGTG
Organism: Bacteroidia bacterium; assembly: GCA_030539475.1. GTDB lineage: Bacteria > Bacteroidota > Bacteroidia > Bacteroidales > Dysgonomonadaceae > Petrimonas. The sequence continues at coordinate 4,630 of JAUNRY010000120.1, forward strand.
GAAAAACGGCTCGCCATCACGCCCGAAACAACCGCTTTGTTGGTTGACGCCGGCTATCGGGTGCTGGTGGAAGCAGATGCCGGGTTAACCATCAATTATTCCAACCGGTATTACGCCGATTCGGGCGCAGAAATTGTGGAATCGAAAGCTGAAGTTTTTCAAGCGGATATCATCCTGAAAATTTTGCCTCCCACACCCCAGGAAATAGCGCTGATGAAGCCGCGAAGCAGCATTTTTTCTTTTCTGCAATTGCATTTAATAGCGTCTTCCACCATAGAATTAATGGCCGAGAAACGCATCAACGCGCTGGCCTACGAACTGATTAACGACGACAACCAAACATCTCCTTTTGTAACCGCTATCAGCGAAATTGAGGGGGCCTGTTCCATTTCCGTGGCTTCTGAGTTGCTTAGCAACGCGCACGGCGGCAAAGGTATTTTGCTGGGCGGGGTTCCCGGTATTTCGCCCACCGAAGTAGTAATTATTGGTGCGGGAGTTGCCGGAACCGTTGCCGCACGCGCCGCGCTTGCTTTGGGGGCGGCAATAAAAATTTTTGATAACGACATCAGTAAACTGCGGAAAATTCAGCACGAGTTGGGGCGTACCGTTTTTACTTCAACCTTGCAGCCCAACGTGTTGCGCAACGTGTTCCGGTCTGCCGATGTGGTCATCGGCGCCATGCAGTACGTGAACAAAACGCATTTCTACCGCATCTCCACCGATTTGATACGTGAAATGAAGAAAGGCTCGCTCATTATCGATTTGCGCATGTCGCAGGGAGGATGTTTTGAAACTACCATGGAGGCTTGCCTGCCCAATCATCCCCAGGTTTTTGAGCGATTCGGCGTCCTGCATTTCTGCGAATTGAGCGTGAGTTCGCGCGTGGCTCGCACGGCATCCATTGCGTTGAGCAATATTTTTATTTCTATGTTCACCGCCATGGCAGATTCCGGTGGAGTGGGGCAGTTTGCCCGTTTCGACAGGGGCTTTGCCGGAGGTTTTTACATGTTTTCCGGAAAGATGGTGAATGCTTACGTGGGCAACCATTTTAATATGCCGGTGAGCGATATCGGATTGTTTTTGCCGGGACTGTGATTGGGACGTGGCGACTGGGCGACTGAGCGATGGGGCGACGGTGCGAAAAGGAAACTGATCCTTTATATCACAAAGAGTTACAGTTCCTTTGCCAGTTTTATCCATTGGAAGCGGGCGTTTTTCGGCGATATGTCTTTCCATGTGGAGGCGTCAAATTCCATGTGCACTACCGATGCGGTTGGCAGGTTATCGAGTTTTAACCCGAAATAATTAACCAGATCGGTCAATCCCGGATTATGCCCTATCAATAAACAGGTGTTAACCTCGGCATGGATGTTGGCAATGCTTCTCATAATCTCTCCGGTTTCTGCCAAGTACAGCTCTTTACCGGCTTCAATCTTCTCTTGCGGATAACTTAGGCTTATGGCTGCCAACGTGGCGGTTTCCATGGCTCTTTTTGCCGAAGAGGTCAGTATCAATTCCGGTTTTCCGCATTCTTCCAGCAGAAAACGTCCCATTTCGGCGGCGTTTTTTTTACCCCTTTCGTTCAACGGGCGATCGTAATCGTTCAAATATTCGCTGTCCCACGCCGATTTTCCGTGGCGCATTATTAGTAATTTTTTCATCTGTTCTGTTATTTTACAATGTTCAACCAAGCCTGTTTCCGATTATATCAAGCATGGGAATAACTGTTTTTCTTTCCCAGTGCCTGGCAGCTAAAACAAGCGGTGCACATACGAAGAACGGAAATTATGCCCGTTTTGTTTAAATGGGGCTATTATATGGTGGAATTAATTAGCTGCCCTTTCGGGTGATGCGAAGTCCAATTCGCATCGCTTTGCCTTCGTGTGAGAGAAACCCGTTCCCGAAAGGGGCGAATTGAATCCCTATCTGTTTGTAACCGGACACCCGTGCTTTGAAAACGGATTTTCTTATTTACACAAAAATACCTTTGTTGAAGTCCCCGGCGCTTCAACAAAGGTAAAAATCCATTCGTTATTCGTTCGGATTTATTGGGCCGCAACTTCTCCTTCCTCGTTCAGTTCACGCCCTTCGCGAATGGCGCGTTTAGCGGCTTTCACCACCTCGTTCAGGTCGG
>JAUNRY010000121.1 GCA_030539475.1 Bacteroidia bacterium
AGCCTGTTTATTATTATAGGCTTGCACTCCTGCAAATCGAAAAAACAAGCTGTGGCCGCGGCTCCCGTTGAAGAGAAAGTAGATGTGGACTTGTTTACCGATATTTTGAACAGCCAGCTCAATTTCGGCACGTTCTCGGCGAGACTCAACTTGAATCTTACATCCGGAACAAGAACGATAAGTTCAAGAGCCAGCCTGAAAATAGTGAACGATAAAGCAATCCAGCTATCCATTCAGCCGCTTTTCGGCGTGGAAATGGTGCGCCTGCACATCGATGCCGATACCTTGGTAATGCTCGACCGAATGAACAGGCGCTACATAAAAGAATCCATTACCGATGTGAAAAAGGTGTATCCCGTTGGTTTTGATTTTAAAACACTCCAATCGCTTTTAACCAATCAGCTGTTTGTATCGGGAAAGACGGAAGTGATTTATTCCGATCACGAAAAATTCTCCACACGCCGGGTTTCCGACATGCACTACCTGTTGAAATCGGTTGATTCCGAATCGGGTATCGAGTACAGTTTTACCATCGACGGGAACGACCGAATAGCTTCAACATCCCTCACGGAGCCCAAAGACAATTATTCACTGAATTGGCAGTACGCCGATTTCATCATGCAATCCAACAAGGCCTTTCCACAGAATATGGATGTAGCGCTCGCGTCGCCCAAACGAAAAATGAATGTAGGAATGGAATTTTCAGCCATCACTCTCGATGAAAATTTCGAGCTTCCGGTTTCCGTCCCCGACAGTTACACACGGGCAACCATTTCCGATATTGTAAAAATTCTAACGAGCAATTGATGAGAAAATTCATCGCAATATGGTTTTTTTCGGGATTCGCGGTGTTGCTTTTTTCGCAAACGCCGCAAATCGATAATCTCCAACGGCAGCAAAAAATACTTCAGGAAGAAATCCGCAACACCAACCGGCTTTTCCTCGATGTGAAAAAACAAACCACCACCATTCTTCAGCGCATCAATTTGATAAACACTCAAATTGCATCCAGAAAAGAGATGATGGCGTTGCAGAATCAGGAAATTGCCGCGCTGGAAAAAGAGCAATCACGCCTGGAGGCCGAGCTAAAACAAAAACAAGACAGCTACGCCAAAGCGGTTCGGGTGATGCAGTCTAACCGGCGCGGACAAAATGAATTGTTTTTCATCCTATCGGGGAAATCGCTGGGCGAATCGCTTCGCCGCATGCAATACTTGCGCGATTACTCCCGGTGGCGCAAAACCCAGGCAGAAGAAATTAAACAACAAAACGTGCAACTCAGCGCTAAGAAAGACCAATTAGCCAAAGCCCAAGCCGACAGGCAAAATGCTCTTATCGCCTTGAAAGCCGAACAAGAAAAACTTCAAGAGGAAGAAAACATGCGTCAGAGTGAAATGGCCGAGGCGCGCGGCAAAGAGCAGGAATTGCAGCAAACGCTTCAGAACAAACAACAGCAAGCCCGCAAGCTGGATGCGCAAATCGAAAAACTGATTGCCGAGGAAGTAGCCCGCCAGGAGCGTGAAGCCGAAGCGCGGCGATTGGCCGAGGCGAAACGCAAAGCGGAGGAAGCGGCGGCAAGAGCGCGGCGCGAAGCGGAAGCGAAACGAAAAACCGAGGAAATAGCCCGCAAAGAACCCGACAAAACAGAAACAACTCCCGCAAAACCGGCAGAACCAGCCGCGCGGCAACCCGAACCCAAAATAGAAACTGCTTCTCCCGCCGCTGACGAAACATTTAATTTGTCAAAAAATTTTGCTTCCAACCGCGGAAAACTGCCCATGCCCGTTACGGGAACAACGTCCATTGTGGGGAGTTTCGGACAAAGGCGGCACAGCGAATGGAACGTTACCACCAACAGCAACGGCATCGATATTCAGGCGCAGCAAGGCGCCAACATTCGTTCTGTGTTTGACGGTGAAGTATCGAAAGTGTTTTCCGTTCCCGGATACAACACGTGCGTGATTGTCCGCCACGGCGATTATTACACGTTCTACGGCAATATTTACGATTTGTTTGTGAAATCGGGCGACAGAATAAAAGCCGGCCAGTCGCTCGGACGGATTTATACCGACCCCGACACCGGAGTAGCTACCATGCACTTTCAGTTGTGGCAGAAAACAACCAAACTGAATCCGGCGCCGTGGCTGAGGAGGTGATTTGGCGACTTGGCGACTTGGAGAAAAAATAACTTTAAACTTTGAACTTTAAACTACATAACGTATAACATGAACATAAAACTCAGGCTCATCGTGATGAATTTTCTCCAGTACGCTATTTGGGGAGCGTGGCTAATTTCGTTGGGCGCTTATTTGGGCGGGGGATTGAATTTTTCGGGTGTGCAAATCGGAAGTTTTTTCGCCACTATGGGCATAGCGTCGCTTTTTATGCCGGGCGTAGTGGGCGTTATTGCCGACCGATGGATTCCGGCGCAAAAACTGCTTGGCATTTGCCATCTCGTTGCCGGATTATTCCTTTTTCTTGCTGCACCGCAAACGGAATACGCACCGTTATACACGTACGTGTTGTTGTCGGTTATGTTTTACATGCCCACCATTGCCTTGTCCAATTCTGTGGCATACACATCGTTAACTTCGTGTGGGCATGAGACTGTTAAGTCATTTCCACCCATTAGGGTTTGGGGAACCGTAGGTTTTATTGTTTCGATGATTGCGGTGGATTTAATCCGTATCGATGGTATTCAATTGTCTAAAACATCGTATCAGCTTTATTTTTCAGCGTTGCTTTCGCTGGCGTTGGGAATTTATGCTTTCACGTTGCCCAACTGTGGAGTAAACAAGGAATCCGAAAATGCCACATTGGTTGATAAACTGGGTTTGCGGGCCTTTGCGCTTTTCAAACATCGGCAAATGGCCGTTTTCTTTTTGTTTTCCATGTGCTTGGGTATCGCTTTGCAGATTACCAACGCCTTCGCCAACGATTATCTTACTAATTATTTTGGTAATATTCCGAAATTTGCCGGTACTTTCGGAGTGGAACACGCCAATATTCTCATATCGCTTTCGCAGATGTCGGAAACTTTGTGTATCTTACTTATCCCGTTCTTTTTGAGGCGATACGGTATTAAAACCGTGATGTTGATAAGCATGTTTGCCTGGGTGTTAAGGTTCGGATTATTGGGAGCGGGCGATCCCGGAAATGGTGTCTGGATGCTGGTTTTTTCTATGTTGATTTATGGCGTGGCATTCGATTTTTTCAATATTTCGGGTTCGTTGTATGTCGAAAAAGTAACGCGTCCGGCAATCCGGTCGAGTGCTCAAGGAGTTTTTATGATCATGACAAACGGTTTTGGAGCATTTATCGGTTCGTATGCCGCCGGAAAAGTGGTCGATACGATTGGCTGGCCAAACTCATGGTACGTTTTCGCCGGATATTCGTTGCTGGTGGCGTTCTTGTTTCTGATTTTCTTTAAATACAAACACGATAAAACGACCAATCATTGACATGAAACTCTACATCAAAAATATGGTTTGCAATCGGTGCGTGATGGTGGTCCGCAACGAAATGGAGAAGTTGGGTTTCGATGTGTCAAATATCATTTTGGGAGAAGTCTCATTAACGAAGGAGTTATCGAATGCACAAAAACAGAAAGTACGTGAAGTATTAGAACCATTAGGTTTTGAGTTGATTGACGATAAAAAAAGCCGCATTGTAGAAAAAATCAAAAATATCATTATCGACTTGGTTCATCACAAAGACGGTTCACTCCAAACCAATCTTTCCGATTTACTAAGCGAGAACCTGAATCACGATTACAGCTACCTGTCTAACTTGTTTTCGGAAGTAGAAAGCATCACCATCGAAAAGTACTTCATCGCTCAAAAAATTGAAAAGGTGAAAGAATTGCTCGTTTACGATGAACTTTCATTAAGCGAAATTGCTTTTCGGCTCAATTATTCAAGTGTTGCCTACTTGAGTAATCAATTCAAAAAAGTAACCGGCCTCACTCCCAGTCATTTCAAGCAAATTCACGAAACAAAACGAAAACCGCTCGACGAAATATAAATCTTACAAATCTATTCCATAATACCGCAACAACTTCCCGAACATTTGTGCCTACATTTGCATTGTAACTAAAAGATACAACTATGGCTACAAATACAAACCAATCCATACAAAAGAATTTTCCCGTTCTGCAAATGACCTGCGCCGGTTGCGCCGCGGGTGTGGAGAATAAACTCAAATCGTTGGAAGGCGTGAATAACGCTGCTGTGAACTTTGCCACGGCAACGGCGCAAGTGAATTTCGATCCCGGCAGAACCGATGCGGCGGCCATGCAAAAAGCCGTGCAGTCCATCGGATACGATTTGGTGCTGGAAGAGGAAAACCAACAGGATTTAGTGGATGAAATTCATCGGAAAAAATACGCAAGCCTGAAAAAGAAAACCGTTTGGGCGCTTATTCTGTCGGTTCCCGTTGTAGTGTACGGAATGTTTTTCATGAATGCGCCTTACGCCAATCTTATTATGTGGGCATTTGCAACTCCCGTTGTGCTATGGCTGGGCAGAGATTTTTTCATTAATGCGTGGAAGCAAGCCAAACACCGCACCGCCAATATGGATACGTTGGTGGCGTTGAGTACCGGAACGGCGTATGTTTTCAGCCTTTTTAATATGCTGTTTCCCGAATTTTGGGAGAGCAAAGGACTCGAAGCGCACGTTTATTTTGAAGCGGCGGCGGTAATTATCGCCTTTATTTTGCTGGGGCGATTATTGGAAGAGCGGGCCAAGGGCAGCACATCGTCGGCATTGAAAAAGTTGATGGGATTGCAACCGAAAACGGTTACGGTAATTGAAGATGACAAACAGGTGGAAATGCCCATCGAAAACCTTGCGGTTGGAAATATCGTGCTGGTAAAGCCGGGCGAGAAAATTGCCGTGGACGGCACGGTGATGTCGGGCGATTCGTTTGTGGACGAGAGCATGCTAAGCGGCGAACCCATGGCGGTACGAAAAGAGGAAGGCGAAAAAGTGTTTGCCGGAACCATCAATCAGAAAGGGAGTTTCAGGTTTCGAGCCGATAAGGTGGGCAAGGAAACCATGCTGGCACACATCATTAAAATGGTGCAGGATGCGCAAGGCAGCAAAGCGCCGGTGCAGAAACTGGTGGATAAAATTGCCGGAATTTTTGTGCCGGTCGTTATCGGGATTGCCGTGCTTACGTTTATCGTTTGGCTGATTTTCGGTGGCGATAACGCGCTCACACATGCGTTGCTGGCTTTCGTAACGGTGCTGGTTATCGCTTGTCCGTGCGCGCTGGGGCTGGCCACGCCAACCGCCATTATGGTGGGTGTGGGCAAGGGAGCCGAAAACGGAATACTGATAAAAGATGCCGAAAGCCTGGAACTATCCAAGAAAGTGAACGCCGTTGTGCTGGACAAAACCGGAACCATTACCGAAGGTAAACCGCAGGTAACGGATGAGTTGTGGAAAGATGAATCTGCAAAACCGATATTGATGAGTCTGGAAAAACAATCGGAGCATCCGTTGGCGGAAGCCGTTGTGGAGCATCTTTCCGATGAAAACGCGGTTTCTGTTTCCGATTTCCACAGCATTACCGGAAAAGGCTTACAAGGCGTTGCCGGCGGAGAAACTTACTTTGCCGGAAACAGAAAACTGCTGGCGGAAAACAGTATTGAAATACCCGGAGAATTGTCTGCAAAAGGGGACGAGTGGAGTAAATCGGCCAAAACGGTTATTTGGTTTGCCGATAGCCAAAACGCGTTAGCGGTGTTGGCAATTTCCGATAAGGTAAAGGAAACATCGGTTGAAGCTATCCGTCAACTGAAGGAAATGGATATTGATATTTACATGCTCACGGGCGATAACGAGGCTACGGCCAACGCAATCGCCGAGCAGACCGGAATAGGGCATCACAAAGCAGAAGTGCTGCCGCACGAAAAATCGGAATTTGTGAAACAGCTGCAGCAGCAAGGAAAAACCGTGGCCATGGTGGGCGACGGCATCAACGACAGCACCGCACTGGCGCAAGCCAACGTAAGCATCGCCATGGGGCAGGGCAGCGATATTGCTATGGACGTGGCAAAAATGACCATCATTTCGTCCGATTTAACAAAGATTCCGCAAGCCATCCGCCTGTCGCGGCAAACCGTAAACACTATCCGGCAAAACCTGTTTTGGGCGTTTATTTACAACGTTATCGGCATTCCCATTGCCGCCGGAATTCTCTATCCCGTAAACGGTTTTCTGCTTAACCCGATGATTGCCGGTGCGGCTATGGCACTGAGCAGCGTGAGTGTGGTAACAAACAGTTTGCGGTTGAAGTGGAAGCGGTAGAGACGGTATCGCACCGTCTTAAAACAACCGGGCTACCGGGAGACGATGGCTTTGCCTTCGTCAATAAAAACCCGAAGGGCGGATTATAACCGCCGTTCGGGTTTTGCGCATAAAGAAACTTTCATAACTTATTTCGTTACTAAAATTCGTATATTTGTCCCTATAAATCAACTCAGATGAACAATATAACCGAAGAAATAATTAAGACCGGATTGGCGGCACAACGCGCTTTTTTTGCAACCGGCACAACACGCGATACTTCTTTCAGAATGGAGCAGTTGAAGAAATTCAAATC
>JAUNRY010000122.1 GCA_030539475.1 Bacteroidia bacterium
TTTTCTTTGATAAATCAGTTTTGACGGAGTGAGTAAGTTTAGAAATAAGTTCCAACTTATTAGCAGGGCTTAAATTTTTCAAAAGTCCAATATATCCCTCCACGAGATACGTATTTAATTCTGTTGTTTTCATTTCACTACAAATTTAGTATTAAAGATTCAAAGATACACAAAAATATCAAATATTGTTGATCACGTGTATAGTGTGTATCGCTGCAAAACAAGCCGTTTCCGTTCTTAAACGGTTTTCACCCAGGCTAATGGGCTCAAATCCGGAATCGATGGCTGCCTGAACTTCTTCTTCGCTGAAATCGCCTTCGGGGCCGACAAGAATCAACGCATTTTCGTGTTTGCGGTACGCTTGCGCCAGCTGCTTTTTCTCTGACGGATAGCAATGGGCAATGAATTTTCTACCATTAAAAGGCTGTGAAATAAAATCGTGAAAGCGCATCGTTGTATCGATTTCGGGCAAAACAGCCTGGCGCGACTGTTTCATGGCCGCTACCGCAATTTTCTCCAACCTTTCTGTTTTCAGCTCTTTTCTTTCGGAATAGCGGCAAAGCAACGGGGTTAACCGGTCGATTCCTGTTTCGGTAGCTTTTTCGGCAAACCATTCAGTCCTGTCCATATTTTTGGTGGGAGCGAAAGCTAAGTGCAGGTAGAAATTCCATGTTTTGGGCTGCGAAATTTCCCGCTCTATTTCTACCAGGCAGTGTTTGTGATGCGCGTGAGTGAGCGTACAATCGTAAAAAAAGCCGGCGCCGTCGGTAACGGTTAGTTTGTCGCCCTCTTTCATCCGAAGTACCTTTACGCAGTGTTGCGATTCCTGTTCCGGCAGTTGCTGCGTTTGCCTGATATCGGGGGAATAAAAAATTGTATCAGCCATTTTCCGTGTTTTCCCGGCGGTTTATTTCATCGCGAAGTTTGGTTGCCAGCTCATAATCTTCATTTTCAATGGCTTCCTCCAGTCGTTTTTTAAGAGCCTCTATTTGTATCTCTTCAATGTTTTCGGAAATGTCTGTTTCCATGTCTTTGTTTTGTAAGTCGTTAGATAACACATCTTTCTCGTCAAACACAATGGCCATGTTCTGCATGATGTATTCCGTGGTGAAAATAGGCGAATTGGTTCTCAAGGCGATGGCTACGGCATCCGATGTGCGCGAGTCGATGCGGAATTCCCGGTTGTTCTGACGCAGCACCAACTCCGCAAAAAAAGCTCCTTCTTCGAATTTATAGATAAAAACTTCGAGCAGTTCTATGTTTAACGATTTGAATATATTGTACATGAGGTCGTGAGCCAGGGGACGCGGCGGAGTCATATTTTCCATGACAATGGCAATGGATTGCGCTTCGGGCGTGCCAATCACGATGGGCAAGCGGCGGATACCGGTTTCCTCGGCAAATATGAGCGCGTATGCGCCGGCTTGTACCTGGCTAAACGATATTCCGAGTATGGAAAGTTTTACTTTGTTCGTCACAATTTTTTTTGTTTATTTGTTATAACATCAAAAATACAATTTTTAAACAAGAAAAACAGCAATAAATGCTTTTTTTTGAAATTTTGAATATTTGTTGCGAAATATGAAGAAAATTATTTAACTTTGCACTCGCTTTCAGATATGGTGGTCATAGCTCAGTCGGTTAGAGCGTCGGATTGTGGTTCCGAAGGTCGCGGGTTCGAATCCCGTTTTCCACCCGAATACACTGATTAATAAGTGTTTTTCTCTCTTAGATTTGTTTTAGGTAATCACGTATTTTTCAAGTACGTGATTTTTTTTTGTGCCTGAATTTTACGGATTATTTGTGGGAGACGAAAGCTGTGCTTTCGTTTTTATTTTTCACGAAGCCGCAAGCAAAAAATCAACAAACGTATAGTTGAATCCACAGGTTTTAGGGATACTCCCTTTTTTGCTCACTAAGGCACAAAAAACACATAGTTTCACGATTTGTCTCCTACCTAAAATTTCCTTCTCCTAAACTCCGAACACACAATTGCCGTGGCAACCGCCACGTTTAATGATTCCGATGTTTGAGCGTCCGCCGGATAATTAGGAATTAACAACTTGTTTGTAACCCTTTGCTGAATATCGGGAGAAATGCCTTTCCCCTCGTTTCCCATCACGATAAATCCGCTTTCCGGCAGTTCCGTTTGGTAAATATTATCTCCTTCCAGAAAAGTGCCGAAAACAGGCAGGCCCCTGTTTTTTTTCAAAAAATCAAAAATATCCAAGTAGTGCACTTTCACCCGCGCAATGGCTCCCATGGTGGCTTGCACGGTTTTTGAATTGAAAATATCGGCGGTATCGGGCGAACAGAAAATGTGGCCAATACCAAACCAGTCTGCCAGCCGCACAATCGTGCCCATATTGCCCGGATCCTGAATGCCGTCGAGAACGAGGTGCAGGTTGTCTTTTAATTCAATTTTATCAATATCGTATTCGGGTTGATAAAAAATGCCGATAACTTGCGGCGCGGTTTTAAGCTGAGACGCTTTTTTTAACTCTTCGGACGTGGCTTCGGCAATTTCTTCCGCCAACGACGAATCAATTTGCTGCAACACTTCCGGCAATCCCGCTAACAATTGGCATCGGCAATTGCCAAGCAAGTCAGAAACCAGCTTTTTCCCTTCGGCCACAAAAACTCCGTGCTCTGTGCGGTATTTCTTTTCGTTGAGCGAGCGGATATATTTTATCTTGTTTTTACTCAGCAACATTCTGATGATTTTGTTACGATGCAAAGATACTCAAAATCAAAGTTCTTCTTTCGATAAAATCAACAAAAAATCAAATATCCACTAAATGTGTCAATTTTTATACCTCATTCTTTTTAAAAAAATGTATCTTTGTGTCAAAAGCCTGTGTAGCTTTTTTTTCAACAAAAGAATCAATTAAACCCAACAGAATCAATATTTACTAATCTTATGAATGATAATGTATTAATGAATAAAGTTGCCGATAATATCCGAGTTTTAGCGGCCTCGATGGTAGAAAAAGCAAAATCGGGACATCCGGGAGGCCCCATGGGTGGCGCCGATTTTATAAATGTTCTTTACAGCGAATTTTTGGAATACGACCCCGAAAATCCTCACTGGGAAGGCCGCGACCGGTTTTTTCTCGATGCCGGCCACATGTCGCCCATGCTTTATTCCGTTCTTTGCCTGAACGGTAAGTTCTCGATAGAAGACATAAAAAACTTCCGCCAATGGGGAAGCCCCACGCCGGGCCATCCCGAAATAGACGTTGAGCGAGGCATAGAAAACACTTCCGGTCCGCTTGGGCAGGGACACGCCTACGGCGCAGGAGCCGCCATGGCTGCCAAATTTTTGAAAGCACGGTTGGGAGACGGAATCGATCACACTATTTATTCTTACATTACCGACGGCGGCATTCAGGAAGAAATTTCGCAAGGCGTCGGGCGTTTGGCCGGACACTTGGGATTGAGTAATTTCATCATGTTTTACGACTCAAACGATATTCAGCTTTCCACCACCACCAACGCCGTAACCAGCGAAGATGTAGCAAAAAAATACGAAGCGTGGAACTGGAAAGTAATCACGATAGACGGAAACAACGTGGATGAAATTCGCAAAGCGTTAACGGAGGCTAAAGCCGAAAATGAACGCCCTACGCTCATTATCGGAAACACCGTGATGGGGCGCGGCGCGTTGGCGGCCGATTGCACCTCGTTCGAGTGTCAGGTTTCCACGCACGGACAGCCGTTGAGCGCTGCCGGAGCCGATTTTGCCCAAACCATCAAAAACCTGGGCGGCGATCCGGAAAATCCGTTTGTAATTTCTCCCGAGGCGAAAGAGCTTTACGACAAAAGAAAAAAAGAACTCAAAGAAATTGTAGCGGACAAGAAAGCCAAGCACGACGAGTGGGCAAAAGCCAACCCCGAACTGGCAGCCAAAAAACAAAAGTGGTTTGCCCGCGAATTGCCCGAAATAGATTGGGCTTCCATTGAGCAAAAACCCAATAACGCTACGCGTGCGGCATCGGCAACGGTGTTGGGTGTTCTGGCTCAAAATGTTGAGAACATGATTGTTGCTTCGGCCGATTTGTCGAACTCCGACAAAACGGACGGATTTTTGAAATACACTACCGCGTTTGAAAAAAATGATTTCTCGGGAGCGTTTTTTCAAGCCGGCGTAGCCGAATTTACCATGTCGGCCATGTGCATCGGAATGAGTTTGCACGGCGGCGTGATTCCTGCCTGCGGCACATTTTTCGCGTTTTCCGATTATATGAAGCCTGCCATTCGTGTAGCGGCGCTGATGGAAACTCCCGTTATTTTTGTTTGGACGCACGACGCGTTTCGCGTGGGCGAAGACGGCCCCACGCACCAACCCGTGGAGCAGGAAGCGCAAATCCGTTTGTTGGAAAAATTGCAAAATCACAATGGACACAATTCCATGCTTGTGCTTCGCCCGGCAGACGTAAACGAGGCCACCGTGGCCTGGAAAATGGCGCTGGAAAACGCGCATACGCCCACCGGTTTGATTTTATCGCGGCAAAACATCAACAACTTGCCCCAGTCAAGTTACAAAATGGCGCTGGCAGCAGAAAAAGGAGCTTACGTGGTGCAGGAAGACAACGATTACGATGTAATTCTGCTGGCATCGGGTTCCGAAGTCTCCACCTTGGTTGAGGGTGCGGAACTGTTGAAAGCCGACGGAATAAAAACCCGAATCGTTTCCGTGCCGTCGGAGGGATTGTTCCGCAGCCAATCGAAAGAATACCAGGAATCTATCCTGCCCAAAGGCAAAAAGAAATTCGGTTTAACCGCCGGGCTTCCCGTTACGTTGGAAGGATTGGTAGGTGCCGACGGCGAAGTTTGGGGTATGAACTCGTTCGGATTTTCAGCGCCTTACAAAGTGCTGGACGAGAAACTGGGCTACACGGGCAAAAACGTGTACGAACAGGTAAAAAAACTAGTATAACAAGTTAAAAGTTTGGGGTTTAAGGTTCAATGTTTGGAACCTTAAACGTTAAACTTTAAACCTTAAACGAAAATAATAATGTCTTTATTCGATAAAACTGAAAAGCCCATCGGTTTGGCTTCCGACCATGCCGGTTATGCAGCCAAACAGGTTGTTATTAAGATGCTTACGGAGAAAGGGATACCTTTCAACGATTTCGGAGCGCATTCACCCGAGAGTTCAGATTATGCCGATTTTGCCCATCCGCTGGCTAAAGCCATTGAGAGCGGAGAATGTTATCCGGGAATAGCTATTTGCGGCACGGGCAACGGCATTAATATGACTATGAATAAGCATCAGCACATACGTTCCGCCTTATGCTGGAACAAAGAATCGGCGTTTCTTGCCCGCGCCCACAACGATGCCAACGTGCTGGCTTTTCCGGGAAGATTATTGTCGGAAGAAGAAATTCACGAAATTCTGGAAACTTTCCTCAATACTCCTTTCGAAGGTGGCCGCCACGAAAGAAGAATCAACAAGATTCCCTGCGCGTAACACGCTTTGCGATTGACACGGGCCGTGAATTTGCTTAGATAACTTTAAACATTGGTTGGTATGTTTTTCAAGAAAATAAAACACCTTTTGCTCGCGGTTATTCTGCTTGCATTTGTTTCCGGATGCGACGATACCTTGAGTTTCGGCAACGATCCGAGTGGCAATTTCGACGCGCTGTGGACCATTCTCGATGAGAACTACTGTTTTTTTGACTACAAAGATATCGACTGGGACGCGATTTACAAAACATACCGCGCTCGCGTGAAAAACGACATGGGCAACGAGGCGCTTTTTAAGCTGATGGCAGAAATGCTCTCGGAACTTAAAGACGGGCACGTGAACCTGATTGCTTCGCACGATATGTCGCGCTATTGGAACTGGTCGGAAGATTATCCGCCTAATTTCGACGCGTCGGTGTTGAAAAAATACCTGGGAACCGATTATCAGATTGCCGGCGGCATCAATTATACCATCTTGGAAGACAACATCGGATATATGTATTACGGTAGTTTTTCGCGCGATGTGGGCAACGGAAATATGTCGGAAATTCTGCGGCAAATGGCAATTTGCCGGGGAATAATCATTGATGTACGCAACAACGGCGGCGGAAGTTTAACCAACGTGGAACGCATCGCGTCGCGGTTTTTTAACGAGAAAACGCTGGTGGGATATATCTCGCACAAAATTGGGAAAGGCCACGCGGATTTCTCCGATTTCTATCCCAAATACATTGGCAGTTACGATAAAACCCGCTACCAAAAACCCGTAGTGGTGCTTACCAACAGAGGATGCTACAGCGCAACGAACGATTTTGTGAACGTGATGAAGCACGCGCCCAACGCCACCATTGTGGGAGATAAAACCGGCGGCGGAAGCGGGCTGCCGTTCTCGTCGGAATTGCCCAACGGCTGGTCGGTGCGGTTTTCGGCATCGCCCATATACAATGTTGATAAGGAGCATATTGAATTCGGTATCGAACCCGATATCCGGGTTTTCATGTCGGAAAGCGATACCTCCAAAGGCAGGGATACAATCATAGAGAGGGCGCGGCAAGTGATTAAAGCGAGGAATTGATATCCTTGCCCCCGGCACCTGGC
>JAUNRY010000004.1 GCA_030539475.1 Bacteroidia bacterium
ATAACCAAAAACACCGTCCCGTAATGATTCACCGGGCGCCGTTCGGTTCCATGGAGCGATTCGTTGCCGTGCTCATAGAACATACTGCCGGAAAATTCCCGCTGTGGCTCACCCCCACGCAAGTGGTTATTTTGCCCGTGAGCGAGAAATTCAACGATTACGCCTATTCGGTGGCTAAAACGCTGAAAATGCAGGACATTCGCGCCGAAGTGGACGACCGGAACGAGAAAGTAGGCCGCAAAATCCGCGACAACGAATTAAAACGCATCCCCTATTTGTTGATTGTTGGCGAGAAAGAAGCAGAAAATGAAGAAGTTTCAGTAAGAAAACAAGGCGGAGTGGATCAAGGTTCGGAAAATTTATCTATTTTTGTAAACAAAATAAAACAGGAAGTGGAAGAAATGATGAATCCGGAGCTGGCTGTTGGCTCTTAGCCGTCAGTTATTGGCAGGGAAATGGGGTTTTTCATTTTTGTGAATTATAGACAAGTAAAATATTTTGCGTACAACGGTTTATAAAATCAACGCAAGCTAACCGCCAATAGCCAATAGCTAACGGCTTACATAAAAAAAGAAAGGAATAATAAAATCTGAATGAGGAACAACTTTAGAGACTCACGAACAAAAAAAGAACTGCACCGGATCAACGATCGCATCCGTGTGCCGGAAGTCCGCCTTGTTGGCGATAACGTAGAACAGGGAATTTACCCCACAAGAGAAGCCTTGCGAATTGCGCAGGAAAAAGAGCTGGATCTTGTGGAAATCTCGCCAACGGCCGCGCCTCCCGTATGCAGAATAATCGATTACCAGAAGTTTCTGTACCAACAAAAGAAAAAACAAAAAGAACAGAAAGCAAAAGCGGTGAAAATTGTGGTTAAGGAGATTCGTTTCGGCCCTCAAACCGATGATCACGATTACAATTTCAAGCTCAAGCACGCCAAGAGTTTTCTGGAAGAAGGCGCCAAAGTGAAAGCCTATGTTTTTTTCAAAGGCCGCTCCATTTTGTTTAAAGAGCAAGGCGAAGTATTGTTGCTCCGCTTTGCCAACGATCTGGAAGATTACGCCAAGGTGGAACAATTGCCCGTGCTGGAAGGAAAACGCATGATAATTATGCTTGCGCCCAAAAAGCAAAATACGGCTAAGAAAGAACAAGCTGCAGAATAAAGAAAAAACGAAAATTGCATCGATTTTTCAAAAACAAGTTGTATCTTTGCAAACTTTTTGATTGAAAAAGGCTCACGAAGCCTTTTTATTATTGAAATTCATGCAGTTTAGAGAATCTGCCCAACAATACACATCAACATCGATACCGCCAATCCACTTTCGGAGGAGCGGTATCGGGTTGATTATCTAACAAATAATTTACAAACAAAACAAAAGACAGCAAAATGCCAAAAATGAAGACTAATTCCGGTGCCAAAAAGAGGTTCGCCCTTACCGGAACAGGAAAAATCAAGAGAAAGCATGCGTATAAAAGTCATATTCTGACGAAAAAGACCAAAAAGCAAAAGAGAAACCTGACGCAAACCGGCCTTGTTCACAAAGCAGACGAAAACAGTGTAAAACACTTATTAGGACTGAAATAACGTACGCCGCAGGCTTTCAAACGTAACGATTTATTAACAGGATGTATGCCCCAAAGAGTCTCGCCCGACGGGAACGCTGACATTCAAAAACAAGTAACATTATGCCCAGATCAGTAAATCATGTTGCATCGCGCAACCGCAGAAAAAAAGTATTAAAATTAACCAGAGGTTACATTGGCGCCCGCAAAAACGTGTGGACGGTAGCCAAAAACACGTGGGAAAAAGGATTGACCTATGCCTATCGTGACCGCAAAAACAAAAAACGCAATTTCCGCGCGCTTTGGATTCAGCGTATCAACGCCGCTGCACGCCAAAACGGAATGTCGTATTCGCGCCTGATGGGTGCGTTGCACAAAAACGCTATCGATATCAACCGCAAAGTGTTGGCCGATTTGGCCATGAACCATCCCGAAGCTTTCAAAGCCATTGTGGAGAAGGTGAAATAACCAACTTTTCAGTTGAAAATATAGAAAGGAAAAATCTGAACAAGGTTTTTCCTTTTTTTGTACTGTCTCATTGAATTTTTTTTTAAGTTTGTCTTTCATTAATAAATACGATTCCAGTAAAATGAATTATCTTTTTAAACAAATAGCTCTTCTTTGCATATCAGCCATATTTATTGCGGGATGCAATGGCTCGGATAAAAAAACGGCCGAGACGGTTACATACTCCAACCCGCTGCCGGTGGCCTTTGGCGATCCGTATATCCTTCCGGCTTCCGACGGAAAATATTATATGTACGGAACCGGGGGCGTGGAAAAAGGTTTCGGGGCTTACAGCTCCGACAACCTGGCCGATTGGCATTACGAAGGGCAGGTTTATTCGGGCGACACACCGGAATCGTGGACGCTGAAAAACTACTGGGCTCCCGAAGTATATGAAATTGACGGCAAATACTATATGTTTTTCAGCGCCGACTGGAAAGTAAATCCTACCAACGAACTGGAAAATTTCCGCATCGGAGTAGCTGTTTCAGACAAACCCACCGGGCCTTTTAAGGAGGTTTCGGATAAACCGTTGTTCGATCCCGGTTATCCCATTATCGATGCCAATATTTTACAACAAAACGGTAAAACCTATCTTTATTATTCGCGTTGCTGCTACAAAAATCCGGTCGAAAGCGAAGTGGCAGACTGGGCTCGTGCGCAAAATATGTTCGATGAAATTGAAGAAAGCTGGGTGTACGGCGTGGAACTTTCCAATGATTTCACTTCCGTTATCGGCGAACCGGTATTGCTTTTGCAACCGCCCACCAAAATGAGCGATGCACAAACGGAGTGGGAGAGCCGTTCGGTAACCAGCGGCGAAGTAAACCGCCGGTGGACGGAAGGATCGTTCGCTTTTGAACACGACGGCAAAATTTATATGATGTATTCGGCCAATTTCTTCGGCGGGCAAAATTACGCTGTTGGATATGCCGTTTCCGATAATCCGTTGGGGCCGTTTGTGAAAGCCGAAAACAATCCTGTTTTGGAGAAAAATACCGAAAATGGCGGAGATGTAACCGGAACCGGGCACAATATGATGTTCCGCTCGAAAGACGGTAAAAAAATGTATACCGTGTATCACGGGCGTACTCAAAAAACAGGCGATGAGCGCGTGGTTTTTATTGATGAAATGAAGATTGATGAAAACGGTGTGCTTACTGTGGACGGGCCATCGACAACGGAAAAAGAATTGTAAGATGAAAACTTTTTCAATTGAAGAACAAGAGCGCATCGAAACAGTAATCCGTTCGTGCAAACTGTGTTTTGTGGGAATGGCTGATGAAAATGGCCGTCCGTATGTTTTACCGATGAATTTCGGATACGAAGAGGGTATCATTTACCTGCACTCCGCTCAGGAAGGCCGTTCCATCCGCACGATGGAAAAGAATCCGCAAATTTGCGTTACGTTTTGCTCCGAACCGGAACTTATCCGCCAGCATCCCGACGTGGCCTGCAGTTACCGGATGAAGGCCGGAAGCGTTATTTGCGAAGGACAGGTGGAGTTTGAAGAGGATTTCGACGAAAAAGAAAAGGCGCTCAACATCATCATGCGGCAATATGTCGATAAAAAATTCACCTATTCCGTTCCGGCAGTGAATAACGTGAAAATCTGGAAACTGCCCCTGGAAACTGTCGGCGCCAAGGAGTTCGGTATTATGAAACCGGGCAGTATTTCGTATAAAGACCGGGACACGTTTTAAGTGAGGAGAGTTAAACCTCACAAGAAAAAAGATGTCTCTAAGAAGAGAATATTCTCCAAACAATATCTTCCGGAATGCGTTTAACAACAACATTTAAAAGTTACATTATAAAATCAAAAATGAAAAAAATAACCATCCTATTCGCCACGTTACTCGTTGTAGCCTCAATGTCTGCTAATGAGCCGCAACCCCAAAAAACTTCCAAAACCATTGAGTTGGATAAGAAAGCTTTTGCCGAAAAAGTATTCGATTACGTCAACGAATCGGAGTGGAAATACAAAGGCGACAAGCCGGCCATTATCGATTTTTGGGCGGCGTGGTGCGGCCCGTGCCGCCAGATTGCACCCGTGCTTGAAGAACTGGCCGCCGAGTATGGCGAAGAAATTTACGTTTACAAAGTGAATGTAGATGAGGAAACCGAACTCGCGCAAGCGTTTGGAATACGCAGCATTCCCATGCTGCTGTACATTCCCATGAACGAAACTCCGCAGGCCATTATGGGGGCGGCACCCAAAAACAAGCTCAAAGATGCTGTCCATACTATTCTGTTGAATAAAAAAGAAGCTGAAAAATAGGTTGATATCCGTCATCTATCATCAAAACAATATGCTTATAACCAGCCTTCAAAATCCTGCCATAAAGAATGTTGTGAAACTCTCCAAAAGCAGGGAACGTAAAGAACAACAGCTTTTTGTGATTGAAGGTGCGCGCGAGCTTTCGTTGGCATTGCAGAGCGATTACCGGATTGATGCGGTTTATGTTTGCCGGGAGATGTTTGAGAAAACAAAATATCCCGATGTGCTCAACTCTTTGCCTGAAAATATTATTTTCGAAATTGCTCCTCTTGTTTTTGAAAAAATTGCCTACAGGGAGAATTCCGACGGCTTAGTGGCTTTGGCAAAGCCAAAATTGCATACACTGAACGATTTAAGATTATCTGAAAATCCGTTTGTAATTATTTTAGAATCGGTGGAAAAACCGGGTAATTTGGGTGCCATTCTCCGAACTGCCGACGCTGCCGCAGTTGATGCAGTAATTATTTGCGACCCGCAAACCGATTTGTACAATCCCAACGTAATCCGTTCAAGCGTAGGAGGCATTTTCACGGTGCAAACGGCTGTTTGTTCATCCAATGAAGCGGTGGTGTGGCTGGAAGCTAATAAAATCACTTCGTTCGCTGCCGAACTGCAAGCCGCTGAATTCTACCAAAATATTGATTTTACACAACCCTCCGCCATCGTAATGGGAACCGAAGCCGAAGGCTTAACCGATTTCTGGCTCAAAAATGCCAAAAAGCGAATCAAAATCCCCATGCGCGGAAAAATTGATTCGCTTAATGTATCGGTATCAACCGCCGTACTCACGTTTGAGGCGATGAGGCAGAGGGAGGGTTAGAGGGTGCTTTTGGGCAACTTGGCCTCTTCCGTATTTTTGCGTACGGTTTGTATCATGTTTCGTTGCGACTTCATGAGATTAACCGACTGCAGTGCAATGTTTTTGGTTTCATTCAGTATGTTCATGAACAAAATGCTGTTGCGCGTGCTGTTTTCGCGCGCCTTTACACGTTTGATTTGCTTTTTGGTCAGCCTGGCGCACATTTCCAGAATAAAGTCGCGCAAGGTGGTAACTTCGGTAAACCTGGAATAATCTTTCTTGTCCATTATTTGGATGAAAGTTTCGTATAATTTCACAACATTTTTGCTGAGTTCTTCCAAGTCGGCCTCCTGCTCGTCGTTGAAACCCTTGTGGTTGTTCTCTATGTACAACAAACTGTCCGATGTGATTACCCGCAACGCTTTCGTAATTTCGTACGTATAATCCACAATTTGCACGTATTCTTGCTCAATATCCAGCTCTTTCAGCGAAATTGACTGAATGGTGGGAACTACCTCGTAGGTGCGTTTATCTTTGTACTTTCTGTATAGGATGTCGGCTCTTAACGCACTTTTTCGCAATAAACTGCGGTTTTCGTCCTTGATGCCTTTGATGTTTTTGTGGTAAATATCAAGCATCGATTTTATAGACTCCCGCACTTCGGTGGTTGAGGTCTGCACAACTCCCGACTCGTCGGCCAGTATAAGGGCATGCGCCGCTTCGGCCGATTTGCGTTTTTTGTGGAATTTTGAAGATTTGTAGAGCAGGAAAATAACCAGCGCCACCATAACAAAAACCGCAACTTTTCCACCCCATGCAAGTATTGTAGCTACCACGCCGGCAACCGTGAAGGCTACAATGGCCGTTATGAACCATCCGCCGATAACGGTTAGTACGCCCGTGATGCGGTAAACGGCGCTTTCGCGTCCCCAGGCGCGGTCGGCAAGCGAAGTACCCATTGCTACCATAAATGTTACATAGGTGGTGGAAAGCGGTAGTTTCAGCGATGTTCCCAGCGAGATAAGCATGGCGGCAATTGTGAGGTTTACCGAGGCGCGGATTAAGTCGAACGAAACACCGGTTGATGAATCGTCTTCTTCGGGCAGCACAAACCGGCTGTTTATTTTGTTTCGCATCGATGCCGTTACCAGCTTGTTTACCGCTTTATTTGTATCTACTCCCCAGCGAACGATTGAGCGGGACAAGGGTGTGGATGAAAATCTTTCTAATCCGGTGCCCTGGCGTCCCAAATTAACTTCGGTTTCAGTAACCGATTTTGCTTTTTTGGAGAACCACAAAGCTGCTACCATTACTAGGCCGGCAAGGAGAAGCAATTTGATATCCGCTTTCACCGGCCCGCCCAATGCGCCCATAAACAGCGTGTCGATGGACACTCCGGTAGCGGCAGCGGCGCTTGCACTTTTGTAAGCATCCAGTCCGGCCAAGGGAACGCCAATGAAATTTACGAGGTCGTTGCTCGCAAAGGCCAATGCCAGTGCCATGGTTCCCGCTAACACAATGATTTTAAGAATATTTATCCGGAAAGCAAATTGAAACAATGCCATAATCACAGTCCAGCCGGCAAACGTTATCAAAAGCGATTTAGCCATATCGGCTTCAACCATTTCCAAAAAACCGGTTACCATAAAAGGGCTGCCTCTCAGTCCTTTAAATACGATAAAATAGGTCATTGCCGTAAGGGCAAATCCGCACCATATCGCACCTAAGTATTGAAACGATTTTTTATACTTGAACGAAAAAATTGTCCGCGTTACAAACATCACCAGGCTACCCACCACGAAAGCGATAGCTATGGAAATAAAAATTCCGGAAATAATGGCTAATGCCTTTCCCGAATTGATGTATTGAACCAAATCGCCGCCGTTTGCCTGCCAAATGCTGAAAAGCGCCACGGCCACCGCTGCTCCGAGTAATTCGAAAACGAGCGAAACGGTTGTTGATGTGGGCAAGCCAAGCGAATTGAAGACATCGAGCAGAATTACGTCGGTGAGCATAACGGCGAGAAACAACACCATTATGTTGGGAAAGGTGAACATTTCGGGGTGAAAAACTCCGCTTCGGGCAATTTCCATCATGCCGCTCGAAAACAACGTGCCGAGCATAACGCCCACCGAAGCCACGGTGAGAATAACCCACAGCGGAGCCACTTTTGAACCAATGCTTGAATTGAGAAAGTTCACGGCGTCGTTAGCAACGCCCACGGTTAGGTCAAGTACTGCAAATCCCAACAGTATGACTACAATAATTAGATAAATTGGATCCATGAAAATTTTGTTTTGACAACTTTTTGAAGCAAAATATCAATGACTTTTTTTTAATAGCACACAAAATTAATGAAAGATTTCCTTAATAACCTAAAAAACGAACCCAAATTGTATTTCAAGTAAAAAACTTAACAAAAATGTAACAATTCTGTAACCGAAGAGGTTGATAGATGCTGCGCCCCGTCCGGCCGATTACCGGCCTGACGGGTGTTGATTTGGTTGTTTGCTATTGGGCATTGGCTGGCAGGAAAGCACGGTGGCCACCAAGAAGTTGAAGCATACCCCGGCCGTGGCTCTGAGAGTTGAAGTGCTTTCGGTTCAAAAGCGATTAAGAATATGAGCGGAAATTACTTTAAATGCTCTGCCACTGTGTTGTAAATAGCTTCGCCCCGAAGTCCTTTTGCCAGGATAATGCCCTGCGGATCTACCAGCAAAATTTCGGGAATACCGATAATGCTGTACCGTTTCATTGTTTTGCTGATGTCTTCTTTTCGCAGCATAAGGTGTTCCCAATGGGCGCCGTCTTCTTCAATGGCTTTCAGCCAGTCATTTTTTTCGAAATCGGAAGAAACTCCCAATACGGTGAAGTTTTTATCCTTGAATTGGTTGTAGGCTTTAGCCAGATAGGGTGTTTCCAACCGGCACCAACTGCAGCCGGAACTCCAGAAATCAACAATCACGTATTTTCCTTTTAAATCGTTTAAAGTGAATTTGTTGTCATTGCTGTCCAGCCCTTCTATTTCAGGCGCCTGGTGTCCCACGGCGCTTTGCTCCAATTGCGTAAGCCGGTTTTCTATTTTGGAGAAATAGGCGCTTTGTTTTGCTTCGTTGTCGTAGTTTTGAAGCGCCCGGCGGACGGTATTTATTTCATCGAGCGTGGTAAGGGTGGTGTTTTGAAAACGATAGGTGTAGTAAAGATAAAGCCCCAACAGAGTGCCTTGGCTGTTTTCTATCTGCTTTTCCAGCCACTCGTCTGTTTGTTGCGCGGCGTTATCGTAATAAGGGATGGAATAGTCTTTTATGCGGCGCATCTCGGCGGTGTCGTTGCGGTCTCTTGCAGCAAAGAAAAGCCGGTCGAGTGAATCAATTGTTTTCCGGTTGCCCACCTCGTACAGTTCTCCGGTGAACGCCTCAAAGCGCTCTCCTACCGGTGAATTGTTAACCGATATCAGGAGGGGGCGTCCCGATTCGTGGGACACGCTTATGCTGTTCTTTGTTTTACTGAGAAACAGGTACGCGCCCTCATCGAAAGTCTGCGACAACCGGTTATCGCCGTAGGGGGAGAGGAAATACACCTGGGTTTGCAGCGAATCGTTTGCGTATGAAAACTTGTTGTCTGTTACAGGTATCGAGTCTATTAACTGCATGTAACCATACTGTTCATTAATTACTTCGAAGAGGTATAAACGGCTAATATCTCCTTTTTCAACATCGCCTTCCAGCGTAAATTCAGAAGTTTTTTGTGTGCAGGCAACAAGAGCGATTGCGGCGAAGAATAAAATCAGCGTTTTGTTCATTTTTTTCAAATTTATTTTAGTAATTGGTTTATTTGCACCTCAATTTCTTTTTCCGATGGGCGGGCTGCCGATGCGTAGGCGATGTTAAAATCGGAATCGATTAGTATGAATCTCGGTATGCCTGTAATGCTCCATCCTTCGATAAGTGCATTGTCTTTTGAGAAATATTGAGGGAGTTCTTTTTGATGTTGGTTCAGGAATTGGCTCCAGAGTTGTTTTTCGTTGTCGATAGAGATAGACAGAAAAGCAATGTTGCTGCCGCTGTATTTTTTCGCAAGGCTTTCAAACACGGGCGATTCTTTTAGACACGGAGCACACCAGGTTGCCCAAATGTCGAGATACAGCGCCTGTCCCTTAAAACTGCTGAGCATTCGTTTGTTGCCTTCGCGGTCTTCCATCTCAAAATCTATGGCGGGTTTTCCGGAGAACAATTTGCTTTTCTGCTCTATCTTATACATTAACTCGTTGGCGAAGTCCTCGTTTTTTAGCTGCTTTGCAAACAAAGCCAAGGCTTCGATTTCTTCGGGTGTTTCGTTTTCGTTGGAAGGAGGGTATTCATTGATAATGGCCAGCAACTCCTTTGTACGTTCGGATAGCGTAATGTCTTTGAAATACAGCTCGTTGAGTGTGCTGTCGGCCTTAAACGATAAAACATGCCTCACGGCTGCTACATTCAGCATTTCCGGATCGTTAATCTCGTTGAGCAACGGTTTTACGTCCGAAGTAAGGAGGTTATAAAAAACAGCTTGTTCGGGAATTTCTATATCCGTTTCTCCAACCTGTTTCAGGTAATTGGCATACGGAATAAAACTGAGGTAGCTGTTTATTTTGTCGGCATTGATGCGGGCTTCTTCCAATTTTTTAAATGCATCGGATACGCCGGAGAGATTCTTCAACTGCAATAACCGCTGTGTGGCCAGGCTATCGATTGTTTTTTTGGTTTCATCGAAATTTGACCGGATGTTGTCTCCCGATTCTATAAAAGAACCGGCTTGCAGGAAAAGGCGGTCTTTCATATACATGTTTGCCTCTTCTCCTATTCCGGAGAATGTGGACTGCGTGTTGTCTTCGGAAATGTTCATTTCGATGTTGTCGCCCGGTGTGAGGTACAACGTGTTGCGCCTGAGGTTGTAATATGCCGGTTCCGTGAGGACGAATGTGGTATCGAAATATCCTTCGTTGTTTACCTTGAGCGCGATATCCCGGCTGTTGCCAATGGCCGATGCAGCGCCATCAAACGAAAGATTCACTTCTCTGTTTTCGGCGCTTTCGATGTATCCTCTGATTCTTACTTCGTTTTGCTGCTCGTTGTTTGAACCGGTACACGAAAAAAGAAGCAATCCAGCTAATAATATTAAGTGGTTGTATTTCATCTTCTTGTATGTTTGTTGATTGAAAAACAACTTACCTGATATTGGGTTCCATGTCCGGATTAAAGCGCAATACTTTTGCCGGAATGGGTAGCACGTATCGCGGATCGTTGGGCGGCAGCGTGTAAGTTTGCCCTTCCGCCACGCGAGTGATGGTTTTGGCAAAACGCGGCTCTTTGTTCAGCCGTTTCAGGTCGATAAGGCGTGTACAGCCAATCATGGTGAGTTCGCGGCGGCGTTCTTCGAGTACCTGCACAAGCGCTTCGTCGTTTGAAGCGGCTGAGAGTGGCGTGTTGTCTTCAATGCGGTGGTCGCGTAATTGGTTTATAAGCGTCATTGCGCGGTCTTTCGATCCGATGCGGGCTTCGCATTCGGCGGCAATTAAGTACATTTCCGGAGTCGACATGGCCATGTTGGCATACAGATAGGGCATCCAAAGATAGTGCTCGTTGGGAATTCCGAAAGGTTCATTGCTGAAATAAAGCTTGAAGCGCTGGTCATTTTCATCGAAAAGCTGAAGCAAATCATCCGATCCGAAAACCTCGGCGCTTATACCAAATACCCACGGCGCCAGCCTGATGTAGATATTTTCGTTGTTATCGCTGCTTTCCGGAACATTCAGGCGGCCTATTGCCTGATAGGGGTCAACCACCTCATAATCGCCTAAATTAAGGAGGTAATCGTTTTGTTTTAACGATTGGTTGGCGTAGTTCAAAGCTTCGCTATAATTGCCCATATACAAGTACATGCGCGCCAGCATTCCCAGACCCACCGGTTTTGACGCGCGAAAAGCGTTCAGTTTGGGTCGGGCGGGCAGGTATTTTTCGGCCTCTTTCAAGTCTTCCTGAATTTGGTCGTATACTTCCTGAACGGTTGCGCGGGTAAGGTTTTCGCGGTTGATGTCTTCATCCAGAATGAGCGGTACGCCGGGGTCGGTAGCGGCCGTTTGCGGATCGTAATGTTTGGCATACGCATTCACGAGGGTGAGGTATTCAAACGCGCGCCCCATTAATGCTTCTGCTCTAATGGATTGCTTTTCCTGCAGGGTTGCTTCGGTTGCTTCGAGAATGTGTTGAATAATTACGTTGTAATAATACAGCCGGTTGTATGAATATGTCCAAAGCCCGTCTTCCTCGGCATCGCCAAATACTTCGGACTGGAATGTGTAAAGATTGGCTGTTGCTCTGTCGGCAAAATCCAGGCCGGGTGTATAATCGTCGGCCGCCTCATCGGGCAGAAAAGCATCGTCTGTTAAAAAAACGGGATACGATTCCGATGCTTTCTGCAATTGTGCATAATTCAGCAATCCTTCGTATTCAGCCGCTGTGCGGGGGATGAGAATTCCTTTGGGTTGAATATCTAAGAAGTTGTTACACGAAGCGAGGCATAGCGCAAACGCAAAAATAACGGTTGATAATCTTATTGTTGTTTTCATTGTTCATTCTGATTTTTAAAAGTTTGCGGAAATACCCACCGTAAATGTTGTGGGTGTGGGAAATGTTCTGGTACCCCATCCGTACATTCTTGTGCTCATTGTTTCGGGATCCAGCTTTTTGTTGTTGGCGCGCCAAACAGTCCATGGATTTTGAATTTGGAGCATCAGTGCCAACGACTCCATCCCGGCTCCGGCTATACTGCTCTTGTCGAAATTGTAGGTGAGCGCCACATCACGCAATCTCACAAAACCGGCATTCACCACGTGCTTATCGGCAGCATGCCACTGATGCTGATCTTCAGTATATAGAGAGACGCCGGTGAACGCGGGTGAAACGTTTTCGCGTTCTTCATCTCCCGGTTGCCGCCATACATTCAGAATTTCGCGGTTGATATTTGTTGTGGGCGCTTTGGAAAGGTAAGGGGCTGCTTCTGCCCGCATCACGTGCCCGCCGTAATAAACAAACATGAGCGAGAGATCGATGTTTTTATAACTCAACCGGTTGGTGAGCGCGCCGGTGTATTTGGGCACATTTGTTCCCGAAAACGTAAGCGCGTCTATGGAGCCGATGTAGCTACTTACTTCGTTTTCGCTGTTGTAGTATCCCGGGCTGCCATCCTGGGGTGACAATCCGGCGAAGCGGTAACTGAAAATTGCTCCGGCCGGATATCCTTTTGCAGAAGTATCTCCTCCGGTGTAATCGAAGACGTTTACGTTGGAGTCATCCACATCGATGAGTTTGTTTTTGTTGTAACTGAAATTGAACGATGTTTCCCACTGGAACGATGGCGTAACAATGTTGCTGCTGTTCACATTCAATTCAATGCCCCGGTTATACATGGAACCGTAGTTGAGTAACAACTGATCCCAGCCGAGGGTTGGGTCGGCATCTCTGTAAGCCAATAAATCGGTGGTGTGTTTGTAATAATAATCGATGCTGCCGTCCACCCGGTTTGTGAATGCAAAATCCAGCCCAAGGTTGGTTGTAGCCGTTTTTTCCCAACGAAGTGAAGGGTTGGGCGGGTTGCTGATTTCTGAACCGAAATCGTTTACCCACGAGTTGTGTTCGGCAGAATACAGGGTAAGGTAGGGGCCTGCCTCTTTTGGCACATTTCCACCGATACCATAAGTCAGGCGCAGGTTTAGCCTGTTCAACCATCCGGTTGCGGCGCTCATAAAGGTTTCTCGCGCCATATCCCAACTTGCTCCTAACGACCACAGAGGGCGGTATTGAAATTTGGGATCCGTACCGAAAAGATTGGATTGATCCACGCGGATACTGCCCGTGATGTTGTACTTGTCATCGTATGTATAAGATGCATTGCCGTAGAAAGATACATAGCGGTCTTCGATATGATACAGGGAATTGTTTCCCGTGTACACGTAGTTGAAACTTCCGCCCAATGACTCTGTGCCTGAAATCGGCGAAAGAATTAACGGATTGATGGGTTTAAAACCTAAACTATTGTCATCGTATCCCATGTAATGGGCGTTTGTGTATGTCTCTTTCACCAGGCGGCGTTCTGCTCCCGCCAAGGCGGTAATGTAATGCTTGTCAAGCTCTTTTTGGTAATTCAATTGCGTTCTAAACGTGTAGGAATGGCTGTCGCCGCGGGTTTCACGCAGTTGTCCTCCTTCGGGAACATTCAGCGTCAATGATTGTGAGGCCTCGTTGTATTGTGCCGCTTCGTTTATCATGTTGCGCACCGTGTAGGAATCTTTGCTGTAGAGCCTGCGGTTCTTGTAGGATGAATTTTCGGTCTGATATTTCACGGCAAGATTTAAGCCTTCCTGCAATTTAAAGTTTAGCCCGAAATGAACGCGGTAATAATTGTCTCTGTTCATGTAATTTTCTTCCGCCCGGTTGCGGATAGGACTGTATGTTTCGTCTTTTAACCCAATGGATTTCAGCCTGTCTAACTCTTGTTGCGACTTGCTTTGGGGCAGATTGAGCGGATTGCCGCTTTCATCGCGAAGCATGAAGTATGACGGATAAGTCCTGTACATGGAAAGGGCGTTGCCCATACCGCTGTCGCCGCTGTCTTTGGTGAAACTTCCGGCTACACCCAAATCTGCGTTTAGCCAGCTGAAAAACTCCATGTCGTTGCGCAAGGTAAAGCCAAGCCTTTCGTTGTGTGTGTATTTTGAATTGCCTTTATTTCCGGTATAATTCACGCTGACTATGTAGCGGTTTCTGTTGTTTCCGCCGGCCAACGACAGGTTGTGCTGTTGTAAAGCGCCTGTTCGCAGATAAAAATCTTTTATTTGCGCCCGGTTGTCTAAGGCACTGTAACGACTGATTCCCTGCGCCAGCTCGCTGTCCGATATTAATTGGCTTTTGTGTTTAAACAGCAGCTCTTCCACCGGATTTAACGCGTAGCGCGGGTTGAGGTTTTCGTATTCGCGCCGCTCGACCCCGAAGCCGTAAACTTGTAATGCAACCAACTCCTCGCTGTTCATCAGGTTCAGGTATTCAAAATCGGGAGTGGGGGTTAGCTTGATGCTTCCGTTGTACGATACGCGCGTTTTGCCGTCGAGTGAACCCTCGCGTGTGCTTATCACTATTACTCCGTTGGCGGCTCGGGCTCCGTAGATGGATGCTGCCGCGGCATCTTTCAGTATGGTGATATTCTGAATAATAGAAGGGTTTATGCTTTGTATATTTCCTTCGAAAGGCATTCCGTCAACAACAATGAGCGGTTCGCTTCCGCCTCGCAATGAGGTAATTCCGCGAATGGAAATATTGTTTCCTTGTTGAACCAAACCGGCTACCTGCCCCTCAAGACGAGAAATAATATCGGTTTGCATTTTATCTTTCAATGTGGATGGGCTTATCACGGCAAATGCACCGGTAGCACGTTCTCTGGATATGGTCTGATAGCCGGTAACGATGAGCTCTTCCAGTTGTTGAACGTCTTCTTGCATGATGATATTCAACACATTTCTGCCCGCCACCTGAATTTCCTGCGGAGTATATCCGATATAGGAAATAAGGAGGGTTGCATTGGGTGGTACGAGTATAGAGAAGTTGCCGTCTATATCCGTTATTGTACCCACAGCATTGTTGTTTTTCTGAACAATGGTTGCTCCAATAACGGGTTGTCCGTCCACATCCAATATGCGCCCCCGCACTACTGATTGGCCGGGCTGATCGGCGGATGCGGTATCTTCATTTGCGGAGTTTTTTGTTACCAGTACAATAATGTTGTTTTCTGCTTTTCTGTAACTCAGATCGGTTTCGGAAAGCAATTGCTGCATAACAAAATCTATAGTGGCGTTTGTTGCGTTAAGTGTGGTATTTTTTTCCAGTTGTGCGAGTGATTCATTGTAAAAGAAACGATACTCGCTTACCTTTTCAACTTCTTTAAGAACCTGACGTAAAGGCCTGTTTTGTATGTTTACCGAAATCTGTGCCAACGATGGCAATGCCATAATCCATATAGAAATAAAAATGGCAAATTTAACCATAGAGCACTTAAAGAGAGGCATTTTTCGCTTCATAAGCTTTTGAGTTTAAAATGTAAATACGTGTTGTGAGAGTTGTAAAATAAGGAGGGTTTCTTTGAAAAATTCACTTTAAAAGCGTATTCTTAGTACAACCATTTTTATTCTCTCTGTTATAAAATACAATAGAGCGAAAGCAAACCTCTAATCGATTAAGAATTGTTTGCTTTATTTAACAAGCGGGGATTCGTGGCTATTCTGTATAGTATAATTCGATGGTTGTGCCATTCATTTCGTAGTGCATGGCAGACGTCAGCGAAAGGATGTCGAGCGCGTTGCGGATACTGCTGTTGCCGAGTGTGCCCGAGAAGCGTATGGGGCGCAGTTCTGCCGAGGCAAACCGGATTTCGACGTTGAAAACACGAGTCAGGATATTGGCAATTTCTTCGAACGAACGATTTTCGAAGTAGAGATTGCCGTTTTTCCATTCAACAAAATCTGAAGCATAAACTTCATCGGTAACAAGTGTGCGCCGGGTTTTATCGAATGTGGCGCGTTCGTTTTCCGCGAGCACGCGCTCCTGTCCCCATGCGGTAATTTTGATGCTGCCTTCGAGCAACACGGAGGAAACAAACGATTCGTTGTCGTACGCGCTAACGTTGAATGCCGTGCCTAATGCCTGCACGTTCATGTCTTTTGTTTGTACAATAAACGGGCGTTTATCGTTTTTTGCAACTTCGAAATAGGCTTCGCCGTTGAGGCGGACATTGCGTCGGTTGCGGTTAAATCCGTCGTCGTACGTTAGAGAAGAGCCGGAATTAAGCCATACGCGGCTGCCGTCGGCAAGTGTTATTTCGGCTTTTTCGCCGTAATCGGCTGAAACGGTGATGGGAGTATTGTTGCCTGACGTTTGATGGGTAACAAAATAATGGGTTAAAAAAGCCGACAGAATGGGAAGCAGGAAAATAGCCGCCCATTGCCCTGCTTTTTTCCAGGCCGAAATTGGAAATATACGCTTTTTTTGGGGTGAAATTGCCGAACGAATGTGCCCGTACATGCTATTTAGGGTGTCATCATCCAGGCTCGAATCGGCTTTTTCAAGCTCCGTCTGCAGCCTTTGCTGAATGTGGCGGTCGTGTCGAAGTACCGTGAGCAGGTGTTTTTTTTCGTCTTCCGATGCTTCGTTCCGCACGTATTTTTCAAAAATCGATATGTATTTACCCTTATCCATTTCTTCGCTTCTTATTATTTATACAATTTATAGCCGCAAAACCTTGAAGCCGGGCTTTATTATTATGTTAAATTAACAGATAGGTGCAAGTTAACAGAAATAGTTTGTCGTAGTTTTTTTCGAAATTTTTCCGCATAAATCTTGTGGCTAAGGAAAGTTGTGTTTCCACCGTGCTTACGGAAATTTGCATGATTTGGGCAATCTCTTTCGCAGATAAATCTTTTTTTCGGCGCAAAATAAATATTCTTTTTCGCGCCGGCGGCAGTTGTTCAATGAGCTCGTTCACGTAGTCTTCGAGCCATTTGCGTTCTATTTCTTTTTCGGTGGTAAAATCAGGTTCCAGGTGTTCTTTTATCACCAATTCCTTGTACAGGTATTCCACCGTTTGCCGCTGATATTTATTGAGCAGCATGTTTTTCGCGATAGTTGACAGGTACGACAGGAGAGATTTTTCGGCGTTAATGTCTTCGCGAACTTCCCAAAGTTTTATAAAAGCAGACTGCACAACTTCTTCGGCCATGTACCGGTCGCCGTTCGAAAGAGCCATAACAAAGTTGTAAAGCTTTCCGGCGTATCTGTTGTAGATAGCCTCGAAAGCTTTTTCCGAACCGTTTTTTAAGGCAATGAGTTCGTTTACTTCGTTTGACATTTAAATCAACGTTTTGTTATTTATTATGGCGAAGGCAAAACCATCGTTTTCCTATCTACCTGTTCTCCAGCTCATATCCCCACGTTTTTCCTTTTTCAATTGCCGGAACGCCGCGGGTCATCCATACCGGAGCCGGCGCGCCTTTCAGGTAATGATCGAAAAACTGCTGAAGGCGTATGGCGAGGTCTTTCATGTTGCGGCGCTGAGTGAGGTTGTGGGCTTCCTTGTTGTATTGAAGCATCCACACGGGCTTGTTCAGCCGGCGCAGCGACATGAAATACTCAATACCCTGATACCACGGCACGGCGCCATCGTCGTCGTTGTGCATGATGAGCAGCGGCGTATTTACTTTGTCGGCAAAGAAAACAGGCGAATTATCGATGTATAGCTGCAGCGAGTCGCTCATGGTAGCGCCCAGCCTCGATTGCGTTTGCTCGTACTGATACTGGCGGCTTCGCCCCGATTCCCAGCGGATTCCGCCGTAGGCGCTGGTCATGTTGGATACGGGTGCGCCTGCCCCGGCTGCCTTAAACATGTCGGTTTGAGTAACGATGTAGGCTACCTGATAACCGCCCCAGCTTTGGCCCTGTATGGCCATGTTTTGTGTATCTATCCAACCGTTTTTTGCCAACGCTTCGGCTCCGGAAACAACGGCGTTGTATGCGTCCCGGCCGGGGCTTCCCACGGTGTAATGGATGTCGGGCGTGAAAACGATGTAGCCGCGGCTCACGAAAAACGGAATGTTGATGATGGAACGGCTGGGAATTACGGGAAGATAATTGTACAGGTTATCGGAATGTTTTTCGTAGAAATAAATCATGAGCGGGTATTTTTTGTCCGGATCAAAATCTTCGGGTTTGTACACAATGCCCTGCAACGGCACGCCGGTGAGGGATGTCCACTCAACTAATTCCGCTGTTCCCCAGCTATAACCGCGCATTTGCGGATTTATATCGGTGAGTTTCTGCGCCGATTTCCACAGGTTTTGCGTAACGTGCAAATCGGGCGATGTATTGAAATTGCTTTTCTGGAAAACGTACACTTCCGCGTTTTTGGCCTTGTTCACCGAAGAATATCCGTATTTGTCCATTTCACGTTTGGTGAGCGGATTCCGGCCTTGTTGCGCGAGTGTGTAAAAACCGTTTTCCTTGCTTTTGTTGTCGAATGCCGACAAGAGCAGCACGTCTTTGGGTTCTATGAAGCGTTTCTCCCGATCGGTGTTTATGTATCGGAAAGTGATTGAGTCGGTTCTTCCGGCGTTTCGCGTGATGTTTTCCGGTTTTTGTTCGCCTGTGGGATCAATTTTCCAGATATCGAACGCGTCGTAAATCAGCACGAATTTGTCGTCTTTCCCCCAGGCGGCAATTCCGTATGCTCCGGGGAGGGCGGGAACATCGTTTTTCTCGTTCCAGAAGTTAACCGGAATTTCGCGGGTTAAATTTGTTGTTTTTCTGTTCAGGTTATCGAACGCGAACCATTGCTTTTCCGACGCATCCCACCACAGCGTGAAATTTCCTGCCGGTGATAATTGCGGCCTGCCGAAAACGGGTTTGGCAATTTCGTGCAAGCGGTTGGTTTGCAAATCGTGAATCCACGCATCCGTTATTGCCGAAATGTTCCATTGGCTCTCCAGTTGATACGGCAAATTGGAGGTAAGAAGCGCAAAACGTCCGTTGCCTTCATCGGAAACCGATGCGTTGGGCATTTCTTCGTTGGCCAGCGGAATAAATTCATGGGGACGATTGGGATGCAGGATGCCCTGATATGTCCTTCTCTGCTCGTTTCTCAATTGCGAGAGTTGTTGCGGCTGCACAATGGGGTCTTTCCAGTGCCAGATGTCGAGGGTAGCCATTTCGAAATCCACCAGTGTGGTGTCTTTTGGGGCCTGCTTTGGCGCTGCACCGATAAGAATTCGTTCGCCGTTTTTGCTGAACGACGGGCGGGAGTTTTCATTGAAAATCCAGTCTGACGGCAGTCCTTTTGATGTTTTGGATGCGAGAACAACGGCCGAGTCCAACGTATTTCTGAAATACCTTACATCGAATACTTTTTGTTCGGTTTTCGATGTGTCTTTGGTGGCTAAATACACCAGTTGGTTTCCCGGTTCATCGAACGCAAAAGATTTAAATTCCATTTTCTCGCCTGAAATCTGTTTTTTGGTCCCGTTTTTCAGGTCGAAGAAGAGAACTTTGTGCGAGTCCGTAGAATCTTTCTTTTCCGGTTCTACGGCTACCACCAACGAGTTTCCGAATTTGCTGAACGCGAACTCCTTGGAGTTTTTCACCGTGTCTTCATCCAGGGTGTTGAGGTTTCTGATGATGAGTAAATCTTTTGGTTTTGCCGATTTCCCTTTCGTTGTATCTTTCGGTTCGGATTTTTTGTATGCAATGTGCGAAGCCGGCTCCGTGGGTG
Organism: Bacteroidia bacterium; assembly: GCA_030539475.1. Taxonomy (GTDB): domain Bacteria; phylum Bacteroidota; class Bacteroidia; order Bacteroidales; family Dysgonomonadaceae; genus Petrimonas. The sequence continues at coordinate 19,491 of JAUNRY010000004.1, forward strand.
TGGAATACGATTTTACATCGGGGATTTTGTGAACCGCGAAAGTTTCGTTGTTCACAATAACGAGCGAGTCTTTGGGAAAATCTTCGGCTTTCTTTTTCTTGATTCTTGCCTGGCGGATTTCGGAAAAAGGCGCTTTCAGAAGGCCAACCGTGAAGCGGCCATCGGGTGAGAGCGTATATCTGTTTATCCGTTGAATTTCAAGCTCTTTACCGGTTTCCAAATTGCGGATATAAAGCGTACTGTCGCCTTCTTGCGGGCTGATTAGAGCGCTTACGAACGTGCCGTTGTGGCTTACGGAAATATTGCCAAGGCTTTTCCAGCCGTCGTAAACGGAATGGTCGAGTTGTTTTTTCTGTGCGAAGCTTGCCAGGCCCAACGAAAGTAAAGCAATAGTTATTAATAGCCTGTGGAAAGAGGTGCGTTGCATATTGTCGATTTTTTACGACAACGAAAATACGATAAATCTTCAACCTGAACAAGTGAAACTGTGTAAAAACAACGTTGGCCGAATCGCGTTTGCGGATTCAGCCAACTTTTTATCGTTGAGAAGCTGTTGTGTTATACAAACTCTTTCTTTAATTGCTCCACCCAAGCTTCGAGGCGCGCGTCGGTTTGGTCGTATTCGTTGTCTTCATCAATGGGAAGCCCCACAAAACGGCCATCTACAACGGCGGTTGAGTCATCGTACGTGTATCCTTCGTCGTCCACAAATCCTACCACGTTAGTTTTATCTTTTATGGCATCGTAAATCACTTTCATGGCTTCTGCAAAGCTGCTGGAAAACGAAGCGCTGTCGCCCAAGGCGAAAATCGCCACGGTTTTGTCCGATAAATCGGCTTTGGAAAAAGTGGGTAGAAAACTGTCCCAGTCGTCCTGCAAATCGCCGATTCCGGTGGTTGAAGTCCCTAAAATCAAGTATTTATAGGGCTTGATGTCGTCAATCTGAATAGTATCTACGTTGTAAAGGTCGGCTTCGTCGTTGAAAAAGTGGTTGACGCTCTTGGCTACCGACTCGGTGTTGCCCCCGGATGTGCCGTAAAGGATTGCTATATTGCTCATGAGTGAAATAATTTTTTGGAATGAATTCTTTATTGTGTAAACAGTTTATGGAGAAAATTGTTTGAAAATGCGGATGATTTGCGCAAATCTGTCCTTCTGTTTGAAAATAACGGAAAAAACACTACTTTTGCAAACCCATTTATGGCCCGGTAGTTCAACGGATAGAATAGAAGTTTCCTAAACTTTAGATCCGGGTTCGATTCCCGGCTGGGCTACAACGACGAATCCGTTTCCTGAACCGAATTGAATTGTATTTTTTAAAGTGTCAAGAATTACTCTTGGCACTTTTTTGTTGCCAATATAATGTCTGCAAAACAACATTACTGCTAAAATCACATAAAAACAAAACTAATTATATCAAAACGATATAATTAAATTAAAAATAAAGATAAATGATATTTTATTTGCATAATAAAATCTTTATGTATAATTTTGCGCTGTAAAAGTTTCAAAAGGTTATTTCGAAAGCTTGAGTGTAAGATAAAAGGAATATCAAATGTGTAAAAATATATCATTATGTCAAAATTAAGATTTGAAGCAGTTGTGGAAGCATCAAAGAGGCTTCCCATAGCAGTGCAGGCGCCTAAAAAACAACCCTCTGAATACTATGGTAAATTAGTTTTCAACAGGAAACAAATGGCGAAATATTTGTCAAAAGAAACAATAAAGGTAGTTATTGATGCCATAGATGAAGGTGTTACGCTGCCTCGTGAAATTGCGGAACACGTGGCGGCAGGGATGAAAATGTGGGCCATGGAAATGGGCGCATCGCATTACACGCACTGGTTTCAACCGCTTACGGACGGAACGGCAGAAAAACACGACAGTTTCATCGACTACGTGGACGCGCCGGGCGGCGACATCATCGAAAAGTTTTCGGGGAAACTGCTGGCACAGCAAGAGCCGGATGCTTCGAGTTTTCCGAGCGGCGGTATCCGCAACACGTTCGAGGCCCGTGGTTATACTGCCTGGGACCCTTCTTCTCCTGCCTTTATCGTTGACGATACGCTTTGTATTCCTACCGTTTTTATTTCCTACACCGGCGAAGCGCTTGATTACAAAACACCTTTGCTGAAAGCTTTGTCGGCTGTGGACAAAGCGGCGGTAGACGTATGCCGTTTATTTGACGAGAAAGTAAACAAGGTTTATTCTTATCTGGGCTGGGAACAGGAATATTTTCTTGTTGACCAGGCGCTGTATGACGCCCGTCCTGATTTGAACCTCACCGGAAGAACGCTGATGGGACATGAGAGCGCTAAAAACCAACAGTTGGAAGACCATTATTTCGGTTCCATTCCGCCGCGCGTAGCGGCGTTCATGCGTGAAATTGAGTTCGAAGCTTATAAATACGGTATTCCGCTGAAAACCCGCCACAACGAAGTAGCCCCCAATCAATTTGAACTGGCGCCGGTTTTTGGAGAAACCAATCTTTCTATCGACCAGAACCTGCTTATTATGTCACTGATGCACAGGTTGGCATCCAAGCATCATTTCAAACTTCTGCTTCACGAAAAACCTTTTGCAGGAGTAAACGGTTCGGGTAAACACAACAACTGGTCGCTTGGAACGGATACGGGAGTAGGATTATTCACACCCGGTAAGACCGCGAATGAAAACCTGCAATTTATTACGTTCGTAGTCAATACATTGATGGCGGTTTATAAAAACAACGGATTGCTCAAAGCATCCATTATGTCGGCTCAAAATGCGCATCGCCTGGGAGCCAACGAAGCGCCACCGGCCATTATATCGGTTTTTCTTGGTTCGCAAATCTCTGCTGTGTTGGATAAAATAGAAGAAAGTTCCGAAGACGATGACATTACGGTAGATGAATTACAGAAAATGAAACTGGGTGTGGCTCACATCCCTGAAGTACTGATTGACAACACAGACCGCAACCGCACTTCGCCATTTGCATTTACCGGAAACCGTTTTGAATTTCGTGCCGTGGGTTCATCGGCCAACTGTTCGTCCGCGATGACAACGCTGAATGCTTCGGTTGCCATGCAGCTGATTGAATTTAAAAAGGAAATCGACCAAAAAATGAAAGCCGGAATGAAAAAAGAACAAGCCATTTACGATACGCTTCGACTTTACATCAAAGAATGCAAGGTTATTCGCTTTGATGGGAACGGTTATTCCGACGAATGGAAAGAAGAAGCCGGAAAACGTGGATTGAACTGTGAGACAAGCGTGCCTTTGATTTTTGATACTTATATTAGCCCACAATCCGTAAAATTATTTGAAAGTATTGGCGTATTGAGCGAAAGGGAGCTCCACGCACGCAACGAAGTGAAATGGGAAACATACACCAAAAAAATACAGATTGAAGCCCGCGTGCTCGGCGATTTGTCCATCAACCATATCATTCCGGTCGCCACGCAATATCAGACCGTTTTACTGGATAACGTCTATAAATTACGCGGAATTTTTGATGAAAAGCAAGCCGACGAACTGAATAAGGACGACATTACGCTGATTGTTGACATAGCCAAACATATTTCCGGAATTAAAACCAATGTAGATGCAATGGTAGAAGCCCGGAAAGTGGCTAATAAAATAGAAAGTGAGCGTGAAAAAGCCATTGAATATCACGATAAAGTGTTTCCCTATTTCGAAATTATCCGTTACCACATAGATAAACTGGAGCTGATTGTGGATAACCAAATGTGGCCTCTGCCAAAATACAGAGAGTTGTTATTTATAAGTTAAAAAGAAAATGAACAAAGACAACCCATATCAACGCATTGCCGAATACGAACAGAAGTCATTGTATTCTTTTCAAAACGAGCACGATGCCTGCGGCGTAGGTTTGGTAATTTCGCTGAACGGCGACAAATCCCACGAAATAGTAGAAAACGGGTTGCGTGTGCTCGAAAATATGGTGCACCGCGGGGCCGAAAGTTCGGATAACAAGACGGGAGACGGGGCCGGTATTCTGGTGCACATTCCGCACGAATTTATTCTGCTCCAGGGAATTGCCGTCCCTTCCAAAGGAAAATACGGCACCGGATTGGTCTTTCTGCCGAATGACACGCAAAAAGCCGATGAATGCCTGAAAGTCATTGCAGATTACACCGGAAAAGAGAACCTGCACCTGCTGGCGGTGCGCGATGTGCCCGTTAACTCGGATTGTTTGGGTGATATTTCCCGTTCCAGCGAACCGGTTATCAAGCAGATTTTCGTTACCGGCAGTTTTTCACAGGACGAGCTCGAACGTAAACTTTATATCCTCCGCAAGAAAGTGGAAAAAGCCGTTATGCAATCGAGCATGGCAGCCGAGCGAAGTTTTTATATCGTGAGCCTTTCCACCAAACAGATGATTTACAAGGGAATGTTAACTTCGTTACAACTGCGCGCGTATTTTCCCGATTTAACAAATCCGAATTTCACAAGCCGCGTGGCGCTCGTTCACTCCCGCTTCAGCACCAATACGTTCCCAACCTGGGATTTGGCGCAGCCTTTCCGCATGCTTGGGCACAACGGCGAAATCAACACCATTCGTGGTAACCGCCAATGGATGGAAAGCAGGGAAAGCGTGCTGAAATCGGATGTGCTGGGCAATATGGACGATTTGTACCCGATTGTTCAGCCCAAAATGAGCGACAGCGCTTCGCTGGACAATGTGCTGGAATTTCTGGTGATGTCCGGTAAAAGTCTGCCACACGCTATGGCCATGCTCGTCCCCGAAAGTTTCAACGATAAAAACCCGATTTCGGACGGCCTGAAAGCTTTTTATGAATACCACAGCATGCTGATGGAGCCTTGGGACGGCCCTGCAACGCTGCTTTTCAGCGATGGCCGGTACGCCGGCGGAATGTTGGACCGGAACGGACTACGTCCCGCGAGATACACCATCACCCACGACGCACAGATGATGATTGCATCCGAAACCGGTGTGCTGGAGATTGCTCCCGAAAAAATCAAGGCACGCGGACGGCTCCGTCCCGGAAAAATGCTGATGGTGGACACCAAGTCGGGGCAAGTTTTCTATGACGAAGAACTGAAAAAAACGCTCGCCGACGCATTTCCCTATCGGGATTGGTTGAACAAAAACTGCAGCAACCTGGAGGTAATCTCTTCGGGACGAAGCGTAAATAATGAAATTACGAATCTGGAGACCTTGTTGACCACTTTCGGTTATTCAGTGGAAGATATTGAAAGCCTCATTATTCCCATGGCGAACGACGGAAAAGAGCCCGTTTCTTCGATGGGAAACGACGTTTCGTTGGCTGCATTTTCCGAAAAACCGCAGCGCCTGTTCAACTATTTCCGGCAGCAATTTGCGCAGGTTACCAATCCGCCAATCGACCCGATACGGGAAGAGCTGGTGATGTCGCTGACCGGTTATTTGGGAGCGATTCATCAGAATCTGCTGGATGAAATTCCCGGCCTGTCTAAAATCGTAAAAATCAAAAGTCCGATTTTAACCAATACACAATTCGATATTTTATTGAATCTAAGATACAAAGGTTTTTCTACGGCCGTTCTTCCGATGCTTTTCGACCCGAAAGGCGGCGCCGGCGCACTTGAAAAGGCCGTAAACGAACTGTGTCTGTCGGTAGAAAAAGCGGTGGATGAAGGCAAGAATTACATTGTGTTAAGCGACCGCGGCGTGGATAAAACACATGCTCCCATCCCGTCGTTGCTGGCGGTATCGGCGGTGCATCTTTATTTGGTGGAAAAACGCAAACGGATGCAGATTGACATTGTGGTGGAAAGCGCCGAGCCACGTGAAGTGATGCACTTCGCGCTGCTTTTCGGTTTTGGAGCCAATGCCGTAAATCCGTACCTGGCTTTTGGAGTACTGGCAAATAAGGTGGAAACCGGTGATATTCAGCTCGATTTTGATACGGCGAAGAAAAACTACATCAAATCCATCAACAAAGGGTTGCTGAAAGTGCTTTCCAAAATGGGAAATTCCACCTTGCGCAGCTACCGTGGCGCTCATATTTTCGAAGCCATCGGCATTTCATCCAAGGTGTTGCACGCGTATTTTAAGGACATTTCCTCCAAGATTGAAGGCATTGATATGGAAGACATTTCGCGCGAAGTGCTTCAACCTTTCTATGAAGCTTTCAACGAAACGGATAACGAAGCATTTCGTCTGAAAAATCTGGGAATTTACGCCTATCGCAACGATGGTGAATATCATGCATGGAATCCTGAAACCATTTCCCGCTTGCAGATAGCCACCAAAACCAACAATTACGAGATGTTTAAAGCCTATTCCAAAACGGTGGACGAAAAAAACAATCCGGCATTTATTAGAGATTTGCTTGATTACAAGCGCAATCCGATTGATATTTCGGAAGTGGAACCGGCTGCCGGCATCATGAAACGGTTCTGCACGGGCGCCATGTCCTACGGCTCCATCAGCCGCGAAGCACACGAAGCAATGGCCCTTGCAATGAACATTATCGGTGGACGGAGTAATACCGGAGAAGGCGGTGAAGACCCCGAGCGCTACAAAAAACGAGACGATGGATTAAGCACGCGTTCGGCTATCAAGCAGGTGGCTTCCGGACGATTTGGCGTTACCGCCGAATATCTGGTAAATGCCGATGAACTTCAGATAAAAATCGCGCAGGGCGCTAAACCGGGCGAAGGCGGTCAGCTTCCCGGTTACAAGGTGGATAAAATCATCGCCAAAACACGGCATTCCATTCCCGGAATTTCGTTGATTTCGCCGCCTCCGCATCACGATATTTATTCCATTGAAGATTTGTCGCAACTGATTTTCGATTTGAAAAATATCAATCCTACGGCTGTAGTGAGCGTAAAACTTGTTTCGGAAAGCGGTGTAGGAACCATTGCCGCGGGTGTTGCGAAAGCAAAAGCCGATTTGATTTTAATCAGCGGAACCGAAGGCGGAACAGGAGCAAGCCCGTCAAGTTCCATCAAACATGCCGGATTACCGCTTGAAATAGGGTTGGCTGAAACACAGCAGACGCTGGTGATGAACAATTTACGTGGTGTCGTTCGCCTGCAAACCGACGGACAGCTCAAAACCGGTCGCGATATTGTTATCTCGGCTCTTCTCGGTGCCGAAGAATTCGGATTTGCCACAAGTGCCCTGATAATTCTGGGTTGCGTAATGATGCGCAAATGTCACCTGAACACGTGTCCGGTAGGCGTTGCCACGCAAAACGAAGATTTGCGCAGGCGATTTGTAGGGAAGTACGAATATCTGGTAAATTTCTTCACTTTTTTGGCCGAAGAAACGCGCGAACATTTGGCTCAACTCGGTTTCAGAAGTCTGGATGAAGCGGTTGGACGAGCAGATTTACTGAAAAGAAGGCATTTCCCCCATTTCCCGAAAACGGAGAAAATCGACCTTTCCAGAATCATTTATTTTCCCGACGAAGCCAAAGAGAATGCGCTCAGAAATATTTCAAAACAAGAGCATAAAATTGAAAATATACTTGACCGAAAATTAATCAGGGAAGCGCTTCCGGCTTTGGATTTTCTTATGCCGGTGGAAATAAAATCAAAGATAAAAAATACCGACCGTGCCACAGGAACCATGCTTTCGGGCGAAATAGCCAAACGCTACGGACAAGCCGGATTACCGGTTGATACGATAAAAGCGACCTTTACGGGTTCGGCCGGACAAAGTTTCGGAGCATTCCTGACAAAAGGAGCCACATTCCGCATCGAGGGCGATGCCAACGATTACCTGGGGAAAGGACTTTCGGGTGGAAAAATTGTGGTTGTGCCGCCAACCGGGAGCACATTTAAAGCGGAAGAAAACATTCTTTGCGGCAACACGCTGCTTTACGGTGCCACTTCGGGCGAAGTATATATCAACGGTGTTGTAGGCGAACGTTTCTGCGTGCGTAATTCGGGTGCAACTGCCGTGGTGGAAGGGGCAGGCGACCATTGCTGTGAGTATATGACAGGTGGGCGGACTGTTGTGCTGGGGCCAACCGGACGAAATTTCGCTGCAGGAATGAGCGGCGGTATCGCATACGTACTGGATGAAAGGGGTGATTTCGATTATTTCTGTAATATGGAGATGACGGAACTCTCACTGATTGAAGATATGGGCGATAACAAGGAACTACATTCCTTAATATCATCACATTATAAACATACAAACAGCACACTGGCAAAGAAAATACTGGATAATTGGACAGAATATGCAGAGAAATTCATCAAAGTTGTTCCGATTGAATACAAAAAAGTATTGCAGGAAGAAAAAATGGCAGCGTTAGACAAGAAAATTATGGTGGTGGAGAGAGACTATTAAAAGCCCCCTGAATCCCCCGAGGGGGGACTTTTAGCGGGTTAACATTAAAAGACAAACATCAAACAAATATAAGCCTTCCCTTCGGGGAGGTTTGGAGGAGCTGATTATGGGAAATTCAAAAGCATTTATAACTATACCGCGCAAAGAATCTGGATACAGGC
>JAUNRY010000123.1:0-4268 GCA_030539475.1 Bacteroidia bacterium
TTCCCATTCCCACGCCCCACGAATATGCCCAAGGCGAGGGTTCGATGCGGTAGTTGCGTTGAGCGCTAACCAAACCGGAAATTAACAGTGCGGATAACAATAATCCAATAATTTTTGATTTCATTCTTATCTGTTTTTTGATTTTATAGTTCTGAAAATAAGAAAAATGGCCGTTAGCGATATAATAAACAGTGCTGCAAACGCTACGAATATTTTAAAGTTTTAAGTTAATAATTTTCGCAACTTCCAAGTTAAACAATTCCACTTTCTCAATTAAGGGAACAACATCCGTTTCGGTGAAATCGGCGTAAACAACGTAATCGCTTTCCTGTCGCCAATCAATGAGGCGTGAATAAAGTTGGCCGAAATTTATGTCAATTCTATGCGTTTTTATATACAGTTGAAGAAATTTTGTTTTTTGTCCGTTGTGAGATTTTGGGTTTAATCCATCTAAATACAGAAGTGCATTCACGGAGTGAAAACAAGAGTAGTATAATCTGTTCACGCACGAACGCCATCTTTTGTTTTCAGCCAGCAGTTTCGCATCTTGAAATACTTCGGCAGACCTTGCTAATCTGTACTCAATATAATTTTTTCCGGAATTCATGACGCCAATGTAATGCCTTCATTTTTAATGTTTTGATGTATGGGCGTATGGATGAGTATGTTTTCCCACTCTTTTTTGGAGTAAATCAATGTTGAAATAGATTCGCCCAATTCGAGTTCCAGTTGAAATATTTCATCCCGATATAAATTTTCATCCGAACGGCTTTTTTTTGCCCGGTTCATCAGAATGAGAATATCCCAGTCCGACTCTTCATGCGCTTGTCCCCTGGCACGAGAACCAAATAGGATTACTTCGGCATCGGGGTCGCGACTTTTAATTCTCGCAGCGATTGTTTGGGCTATATCTTGTTCTTTTTTAGTCATGTTGCAAATATACTCGATTAATTTGAGTTTTTCTTATTTCTTCGCTTTCACTTTCCTGAAAACAAGCCACCCCGCCGTTAGCAACATAATCACCAATGCTGCGAAAGCAACCGTATCCGTAACTTTAATGCTTGTGGGTTCGAACCGAAATTCCACAGTGTGCGTGCCTGCCGGCAGGGGAAGCGCGCGAAGCGTGTAGTTGGCACGAAGCATTTCGGCCGGTTGTCCGTCGATGGTGATTTTCCAGCCTTTGGGATAATAAATTTCGGAGAAAACGGCCAGTTCGTCTTTTTTCGCGTCCACGGCGTAGGCGATGAAGTTGGAGTCGTAGTCGGTGAGGCGGATGGTGGACGCCGAATCGGCAGGCGACACGCTGAATCCCGCAAGAACGGGCGCATATTTTTTATCGGCTACGGCCTGTGTGTGTAAATCTATTTCGGTTAACGCGTCAATTTCTTCATCGGCATTGTCCACAAACCGAATATCATCCACAAACCAGGCGTTGCCCATGGCATACGGATTTTCCACAGGAACCGTTCCGCCTTGCGTGGGCATAATTACCCATTTGGTATTCAGCATATTCAGCACCTTGTATCCATCGGCATTCGCGGTGTCCATAGCACCTTGCGTGTTGATGATATCTTGTTGCAAGGCTCCCATCTCTTTTGTGAGGTGCACATCAATTATATCTTGATACCGGCGCAGTTTTGCCGCGTGATATCCTCCGATAACTTTGTGATAATAAGGCGTAACGCCATCGTTGAAAGTACTGGTTGCCATATTGAGCACCCGATAATAGTTAGTTGTATCCTGCAAAATAATTTCATCGGTTTGTGTTTTTGTAAACATCTGTTGCTGGCTGGATTTTGGAGTGAAATCCCCATCGTTGAGGTAGCGTTTGTTCACGCTCCACATATCGGCAAGGCATAGCAATAAAATAGCGCTTACCGCCCATTCCGGTTTTAACTTTTTGTTGATAAGAAGCCACAACAAAACGGTGCCGATAACAATGATAAAGAAACTTCTCCAAGCATCGGCCGTAAACATCGCTACGCGCATATCGGTTAAGTTGCTAAAAACCGTTTGAACGTGTTCAACGGGAAGAGCTTGTTGCAGTCCGTGCATTTCACTGCTCGATATAAACGACGAGAAAAACAACTTAGGGGCAAGAGCAAACAATAACGCAAAACCACCTGTAACGCCAAGGCTTATATACAAGGGTTTCATGTTGTTTTTTAACAGTTGCGGCTTTTGAATAATTTCTTTTACGGCAAGCGCTGCCAATAAAGGAATTGTAAATTCCGCCACCACCAAAATGGACGAAACCGTTCGGAATTTGTTGTACATGGGCACGTAATCGATAAAGAAATCGGTCAATGGCATGAAGTTTTTGCCCCACGACAGCAGTATCGAAAAAATGGTTCCGGCCAGAAGCGCCCATTTCATCGGCCCTTTCACGATAAAAAGCCCCAAAACGAAAAGCGTTAACACAAACGCGCCCACATACACCGGCCCCGATGTTCCCGGTTGTTCTCCCCAATATTGCCCGATTTGCCGGTACAATTCGCGGTATTCCGGCCGAGCTTTCTCCATCGCTTTTGCGTTTTCGGATATTGGCACAGAGGCTCCGCCTTTGGTGTTGGGAACCAGCAGCGTCCACGTTTCACCCACGCCGTAGCTCCATGCGGTTATGTAATCGCGTTCCAGTCCGTTATCCGATTTATTGGCTTCATCGTGGTGCGATAGTTCCGATTTTCCGCGCATCGTTTCCTGTGAATATTCCCACGTGTGGTAGAGGTTGCTCGCATTGGCCGCCACGCCGATTAATCCGGCAACGGCTACCACGGCTGTAGCTTTCAGAAAATCGGGTAATTTTTTCTCGCGAACGGCTTCCACTAAAAAAGCTATCACTATAAACAGCATCATAAAACCGAAATAATAGCTCATCTGGATGTGGTTGGACGAGATTTGAAACGCCGTGAAAATCATTACCAGCAACCCGCCCAACAGGTATTGTTTTCGGTACGCGTATAGCAACCCCGCAATGGTGGGTGGAATATATGCCAGCGTAATGAATTTCCAGATGTGTCCGGCGGCGATAATGATGAAAAAGTACGATGAAAATGCCCAAACTATCGCTCCCAGTGCACTGATGAGCGGCGATGCGCGGAAAGCCCGCATCAATATGTAAAACCCGAGCAGCATGATGAAAACCAGGTAAACGTAATTGGGCAGAAAAAGTGAATAGGTTTTCTTGGCGAAATCCTGCGGTTTGCTGGATTCGTAGGTGGGACTCATTTGGTACGACGGCATTCCGCCAAACATAGAAAGGTTCCAGCGTGTTCGTTCGCCGTTGTGGCGCGCCATGTAATCGCGTTGTTCCTGTCCTTGCCCGATGGCGGCAAGCGAATCGTGCTGCGTAATTACGCGGCCGTCCATCACCGCGGGCGCGAAATAGATAAAAGAGACAAGGATAAATGCTGCAATAACGAGAATATCGGGAAGAAATTTCTTGAATGTTTCGGATTTTTGCATCGTGAATTGAGTTTTCGAATTATTGAAAACGCAAATTTACTGAATAAACTCGAAAAGGCTTTCAATTCGAGGCAAATAAAAAACAGCGAAGCCGGATTTGCTTCGCTGTTTGGGGATTTTATAGATTGTGAATTTATCAGAACCGCTTTCCGATGGAAATACCCATACGCGGATAAGCACTTTCGTTCACAAAATCGCGCCCGCCGCCGAACATAATTTCTCCTACCCAGTTGTTTTTACTCAGGTATTTCCAACCCAAGCCCAATCCTAATCCTGCGCCAAAACCCTCTCCGTTGTTGTGTGTGATGGTGCTATTTTCAGCAGAAATTGTTTCTTTTGCATGTTTTGTAGAAAACAAAGAGCCGTTTGCTTCGATAAAGAACCCCGATCCGTATTTTTCAAGCGACTTGCTGTTGCCGCCGAAAAACCAACGGGCATGGGGCGTGAACGCAAAATTTAACGGATAATCTTCGGAATTCAGGTTAATTCCGGCCGATGCACCCAAGCTGAAATCTTCGCTGAGAATACGTTCGTACGATACTTCGGGGAATAAACCGAAAATGGTAGTTCCCAGGTTCAGTTTCACTTCGTTTAATGCGGTGGGAGCGTCTTTGGCAAGGTGCCAGCCAAAGATACTTTTTGTGCGTTGTTGAGAAAATGCTGAAATACTGATAAGTAACGCAATTAGCACGATGTTCATTTTTTTCATAAAGCAATTATTTTTAAATGTAATTTATTGTCTATACAATTAAGACGCGAAAAACCGAAAAACGCTGCATGGAATGATGTTAAAAAATAAAAAA
>JAUNRY010000123.1:4368-6565 GCA_030539475.1 Bacteroidia bacterium
AATCGTAAATTATAAATCGTTACCCAACCTGGCTTCCGGGTTTCACTTCTTTCGTAGGCTCAACCAACGATAGCGAGCCATCGGCATTTTCGGCCGACAGGATCATTCCTTCGGACATAATGCCGCGTAATTTCCGTGGTTCGAGGTTGGCGATAAAGCAAACTTGTTTACCCACCAATTCTTCGGGATTGGGATAAAAAGCGGCAATTCCCGACAGGATGGTGCGTTTGCCGAGGCCATCGTCGAGCAGAAACCGAAGCAGCTTATCAGCCTTCGGCACTTTTTCGCATTCCAAAACGGTTCCCACGCGAATATCGAGTTTGGTGAAATCATCGAAAACGATATTTTCTTTCACCGGTTTAGCTTTGTATTCGTCGGCTTCGTTCTGTTTTTTCGTGTCGAGCAATTTTTGCACTTGTTTGTCGATGGTTTCGTCTTCGATTTTCTCGAAAAGGAGTTCGGCTTTACCCAATTCATGCCCTTCGGGCAACAAATCGAAACTGCCCAGTTTTTCCCAATCGAACTTGCCGGTGTTTAAGAACGTGTATATTTTTTGTGTGGAAAAAGGCAGGAACGGTTCCAAAACAATGGCCAAATTGGCGGTTACCTGCAAGGCTATATTCAAAATAGTAGCCGTGCGGCTCATATCGGTTTTAGCCGTTTTCCACGGCTCGGTATCCGCGAGGTATTTGTTGCCGATACGCGCCAGATTCATCGCTTCTTTTTGCGCTTCGCGGAAGTGGTACGTTTCGAGATTCTGCTCTACCGCCTGTTTCACTTTTTGCGCTTCGGCAATGGTTTCGCGGTCGTAATCGGTGAGCTCGCCAATCGGCGGCACGTAATTGTCGAAATACTTTTGCGTGAGCACCAGCGCGCGGTTGATGAAATTTCCGAGTACGGCCACTAACTCATTGTTGTTGCGCGCCTGAAAATCGCGCCACGTGAAATCGTTGTCCTTGGTTTCGGGCGCGTTGGCCGTGAGCGCGTAGCGCAAAACATCTTGTTTGCCGGGAAATTCTTTGAGGTACTCGTGCAGCCACACCGCCCAGTTGCGCGATGTGGATATTTTGTCGTTTTCGAGGTTCAAAAATTCGTTTGCCGGTACATTTTCGGGCAGAATATAGGAGCCTTCGGCTTTTAGCATGGCCGGAAAAACAATGCAGTGGAAAACAATGTTGTCTTTGCCAATGAAATGAACAAGTTTGGTTTCTTTGTCTTTCCACCATTTTTCCCAATCGTTGGGCAGCAATTCTTTGGTGTTTGAGATGTAACCGATGGGCGCGTCGAACCAAACGTACAGCACTTTGCCTTCGGCATCTTGCAGCGGAACGGGAATTCCCCAATCCAGGTCGCGGCTTACGGCACGCGGCTGCAAACCCAAATCGAGCCACGATTTGCACTGTCCGTACACGTTGGATTTCCACTCTTTGTGGCCTTCCAGAATCCATTGGCGCAGCCAGCTTTCGTGTTCGTTTAGCGGCAGGTACCAATGTTTGGTTTTTCTCATCACGGGCACACTTCCGCTCAGGGCCGATTTCGGATTTATTAAATCCGTGGGGCTAAGCGAAGTTCCACACTGTTCGCATTGGTCGCCGTAGGCGCGTTCGTTGCCGCAATGCGGACAGGTTCCGGTAATGTATCGGTCGGCGAGGAATTGGCGGGCTTCTTCATCGTAATATTGCTCGCTTTCAATTTCCTGAAATCCGTTGTTTTCGTAGATTTTCAGGAAAATTTCCGATGCCATTTCCTTGTGAATGTCCGATGTGGTTCGCGAATAAATATCAAACGAAATGCCAAATTCTTCAAACGACTTTTTGATTAGTTCGTGATACCTGTCCACTATGTTTTGTGGCGTTACGCCTTCTTTTCGGGCGCGAATGGTGATGGGAATGCCATGCTCGTCCGAGCCGCCAACGAAAAGAGTTTCTTCGCCTTTCAGGCGTAAATATCGTGCGTAAATATCAGCGGGAACATAAACTCCGGCCAGGTGGCCGATATGAACCGGCCCGTTGGCATACGGCAGAGCCGATGTGATGAGTGTGCGTTTAAATTGTTTTGACATATTTCGGCTTGTATTTCGAAAAACGTAGAGACGCAATGCATTGCGTCTGTACAGAAATTTTAAGCTGCAAAGATACAAAAAATAGCTGTTTTTCTTTTATCGTTCGTGAAATATAAAACAACAACACCGATAAAG
>JAUNRY010000124.1 GCA_030539475.1 Bacteroidia bacterium
GGAAAAGAAGATGAACAACGCGCTTGTAAAAAACTTTGTCATTGCAATAATATTTTGATACTTTTCACAGATAAAGGTAGAAATCCTTTACCAATTGACCAAATTCAGGCGTATAAATATGGCGGTTTGATTCTATAATAAGTTTATTCCTGCAAATATTCTCCGGCATTTTCGGGCTAAACTCCAACAACACCCTCTTTGCCGGGCTCGCTGGAGTGGAAAAAACCGCCGTTTCGCGCGCCAAATAAAAGCCCTCTTTTTCGGCAACAGACATTATGTTTTCCCGTTCCGGAAACGGATAAATAAGGGAAAGCTTTCCGGTTTCACTCACAAGTTTTTTGCTCAAACCAAAAAGTTCAGCAACAGAAAGTGAGTCAGCATGCCGGGCGCCGGTTCTTTTGATATCGGGCGAAAGAAGAGCGTTCACAAAAAAAGGCGGGTTGGAAACAATCAAGTCAAATTTATCGGTTGCAGAAGAAACGAAATCCTCAAAAGACAATGGCAATACGCTAATTCTGTGTTTAAAACGCGAATTTTCCACATTCTCTTTCGCCTGCGAAGCCGCTTCCGGATCTATTTCCAGGGCTGTTATTTCGGCCATGTTGTTCCGCTGTGCCGCCATTAAGGCAATTAAACCCGAACCGGTTCCCACATCAAGTATCGACCGGCGATTTTCGAAATCCGCCCACGCTCCCAACAACACCCCGTCGGTGCCTACTTTCATGGCACATTTGTCGTGAAAAACGGTAAATTGCTTAAATTTAAAGTACTTGTTCCCCATAAATCAAAAAAAAGAATATTTGGCACGGAATTTGGTGTATATTTGAGCATCAAAAATAATAAATTTCTGTCAAAACCCATATCTTCCTTCGAATATAACGGTTGGCAGAAAGCTACGTTTTTGAAAAGCAAAACTAAAAACTAACTGTAAAGCATTGGCTCATTGCATTGTTCATTCAACTAAAAGCCAATAGCCAACAGCTAAAAGCTTACAACAAAATATGTTCCAACACAAATTATCAATGTTAACATCGGAAGAAAACGAAAGCAACGTAATATCGTTCATTGCCGGCGATTTTTTAGACGGCAGCCAAGACATCGACGAAAAATCTCTGAAAGAGAGCCTTCCGATACTGCCATTGCGTAACACCATAGTCTTTCCGGGAAGCGGCCTTCCCATTTCCGTAGGCCGGAGCAAGTCGCTCAAGCTGGTCAGAGCACTGGGCAAAAAGCATCGCTACATTGGGCTGGTCTGCCAAAAAGACACCGGTGTGGAAGAACCCGAAAAAGAAGATCTTTATCAGATAGGAGTTATTGCCGAAGTAATCCGCGTAATTGAACTCGATAAAAACAACCTGAGCATTATTGTTCAGGCAAAGAAAAGATTCGAATGGACGGAATTTACGCAAACCGAACCGTTTTTTACCGCCAATTACAAGATTCTGGAATTGAAAAAAGCGGAAAAAGACGACAAAGAGTTCAATGCCATCCGCGACTCCATCCGCGACACGATGAACCAAATGCTCCACATTCTGGGAGAGCCTCCCAAGGAGTTGCTGCAAACCATCAACCACCCCACGTTTACCGACATGCTGGTGAGTTACAGCGCTACCAACCTGCCGATAGAGAACAGGGAAAAACAAGAGTTGCTGAGCATTAGCGACGAAAAAGAACAAGCCTACCGGCTGTTGATGATTCTCAACCGCGAAACACAAGTGCTGGAGTTGAAAATGAATATCCAGATGAAAACGCGCGAAGACCTTAATCAGCAGCAGAAAGAATATTTCCTGCAACAGCAGATAAAAACCATTCAGGAAGAGCTTGGCGGAAACACCCAGCAAATAGAAATAGAGGAATTCCGAAAAAAAGGAAAAGCGAAAAAATGGAGCAAAGAAGTGGCCGAAACTTTCGAGAAAGAAGTGTCGAAACTCGAAAGGCTGCACCCGCAGTCTCCCGATTATTCGGTTCAGTTTGCTTACCTGCAAACCATTTTAGATTTGCCCTGGAACGAGTACACCAAAGACAATTTCAACCTGAAGAATGCACAAAAAACCCTCGATCGCGACCATTTTGGAATGGAAAAAGTAAAAGAGCGTATTATTGAGCATTTGGCGGTGCTGAAGCTGAAAGGCGATTTAAAATCTCCCATTTTGTGCCTTTACGGGCCTCCCGGAGTGGGCAAGACATCTCTTGCCAAATCCGTTGCCGAAGCGCTAAACAGAAAATACGTACGCGTTTCGCTGGGTGGTTTGCACGACGAGGCTGAAATTCGCGGGCACCGCCGCACATACATCGGCGCCATTCCCGGAAGAATCATTCAAAACATTCAAAAAGCGGGAAGCTCCAATCCGGTTTTCGTGTTGGACGAAATAGATAAAGTAGGCAGCGATTTTCGCGGCGATCCCTCATCGGCATTGCTCGAAGTGCTTGATCCGGAACAAAATTCAACGTTCCACGACAACTACCTCTCCATCGACTACGATCTTTCCAAAATAATGTTCATTGCCACGGCCAACAGCCTCAACAACATTCCGCAGCCGCTAATCGACCGCATGGAGCTGATAAACGTTGGCGGATACATCAGCGATGAAAAGGTGGAAATTGCCTACCGGCACCTGGTTCCCCGGCAATTGGAAAATCACGGCATAAAAAAGAAAGCTTTCAGTATTTCGAAACCCGCTTTGCTGAAAATAATCGAAGATTACACGCGCGAATCGGGCGTGCGGGAATTAGACAAAAAAATAGCAAAAGTTATCCGTAAAATAGCCCGCAAGATTGCCGGAAACGAAGATTATCCCAAGACGCTGAAACCTGCCGACGTGAGTGATTACCTCGGCATAAAGGAGTACAGCAAAGACAAGTACCAAGGCAACGATTACGCCGGAGTGGTTACCGGCCTGGCATGGACGGCCGTGGGCGGAGAAATTCTTTTCGTGGAAAGCTCGCTCAGCCGCGGGAAAGGTTCTAAACTCACGCTCACCGGAAACCTGGGCGATGTGATGAAAGAATCGGCCATGCTGGCCATGGAGTACATTCATGCCAACGCCGATTTACTCGATATCGACCCCGATGTATTCGAGAACTGGAACACGCACGTTCACGTTCCCGAAGGCGCCATGCCCAAAGACGGGCCCTCGGCGGGAATCACCATGATAACATCGCTTGCATCGGCTTACACACAGCGAAAAGTGCGCAGCAACCTGGCAATGACGGGCGAGATAACGCTTCGCGGCAAGGTGCTTCCCGTGGGCGGAATACGCGAAAAAATTCTGGCTGCCAAACGCGCCGGAATTACCGATATTATTCTCTGCAAAGAAAACGAAAAAGACATCCTGGAAATAAAACCCGAATACGTAGAGGGATTGAACTTTCATTACGTGGAAGATGTGAAGCAGGTGCTGGACATGGCGTTGTTGAAAGACAAAGTGAAGAATCCCAAGAATTTCACCGTTCCGCCGGAAAAAGAGAAATAAAAAAAGCGCCGTTTGGCGCTTTTTTATTTTTGCTATCTACAATCTACACCGTTGCAAATTTAATGTAAAAATACACCAGATAAACTCCCAGGAAAATCGCTCCCTGCCAGCGTCTTATCCGTGTACCTATTTTCATAAAAAACCACAGCAACGCGCCAACGCCCACCACAAAAAGGCTATCCACAACGTTGATATCCAATGTCTCTATGGGGTAAATAAGGCCGGCAACGCCTAAAATAAGCAGAATATTAAAAATGTTGGAACCCACCACGTTTCCAATGGCTATGTCCGATCGCTTTTTCAGTGCCGCCACCACCGATGTGGCCAGCTCCGGCATACTCGTGCCTGCCGCAATAATGGTTAAACCAATCAACGCCTCAGACATCCCCAGCTTTTGCGCGATAATTACAGCATTATCAACCAGCAAATTAGATCCGTAAATCAAACCCACAAGCCCTGATGCAATCAGCAGAACATCAATAACCCAATGTTTATATTTCTTTATTGTTTCTTCGCCCCCGGTTTCTTTGTTTTTGTTTTTAACCGAAGTCAGAAAAAGATAAGCCAGATAAGCCACAAAAAGAAAAATAAAAATAAGAGCTTCAATGATTGATATTTTTCCGTCGAGAAACAAAACAAGAAAGAGCAACGAGGTAAGAACCATCACCGGAGTATCCAGTTTCAACAATTGGCGTTTTACTGCCAGCGGATAAATAAGCGCGGAAATTCCTAAGATTATACCCACATTAAATAAATTCGAACCCAGAACATTGCCGATTGATATCGCGCTTTGTCCGTTCATGGCGGCTTTGACGCTCACTACCAATTCCGGGGCGCTGGTTCCGATGGAGACAATCGTGAGCCCGATAATCAGTGGGCTTACACCCAATCGCGCCGCAAACGACGATGCGCCCGACACAAGCCATTCGGCGCCAAAATAAAGTATTGCAAGAGAAATCAACAACCAAACTACTTCCATTTCATTTATACGAATAAAAAGATGCAAAATTAAGAAAAAAATCGATTGTGCCTATCCCGCTCTCAAGCTAAACCAGCAACTTATAGAAAAAATACATGAAATATATGATTATTAGAATCAATCCTTCCTTTCTGTTTACGCTTCTTCCCGTTCTCATGAAAAAGAAAAGAATAAGCGTGGTAACGAGCAAATAGGCGCCGTCGAATAAATTTATCTCGGCTGTTTCTATGGGTGTTATAACTCCGGCAGTTCCCAAAATAAGCAAAATATTGAAGATGTTGGAGCCAATAACGTTGCCGATAGCAATATCGGACTGCCTCTTTAAAGCCGCCACAACCGATGTTGCCAGCTCGGGCATGCTTGTTCCGGCTGCCACAATGGTTAAACCGATAAGCGCCTCAGACATACCCCATTCACGGGCAAGTACAATGGAGTTGTTAACCAGTAAGTCCGATCCGTAAACCAGGCCAACTAATCCCACAACAATCAACGAGACATCCACAAGCCAGTGCCGGGTCATTTTAAAGCCGGATTCGGTTTTTGTCCGCTGTTTATTTTTCAGGGCTTTGTATATGATATACAACATATACGAAACAAATATTACCAAAAACAAAAAGCCCTCGAAAAAGTTGAGTTTTCCGTTGTAGAAAGTAACCAGAAACGCCACGGTAGCGATAATCATTACAGGAACATCAATTTTAAAAAGTTGATGTTTTACCAGCAAAGGATATATTAAAGCCGATATTCCCAGAATGATGCCAATATTAAACATGTTGGAGCCCACCACATTGCCTACGGCAAGCGCGCCTTGCCCCGACAATGACGACTGAATACTTACCAGCAATTCCGGCGCGCTTGTTCCGAAGGAAACAATCGTTAATCCTACAATTAGCGGGCTCACGCCCAAGCGTTGCGCCAACGACGCGCCGCCCAGCACCAGCCAATCTGCGGTAAAGTACAAAATGGCCAACGATAAAAGAATGAGTAAAACAGTAAGAATCATCGAGTTGGGTTAAAATAAAAAAACCTCTTAAAAAGAGGTTTTTCGTGTATCTAAATCTTGTATTATTCCGTATAAAATCTGAAATCTTTCAACATTTCCTGCAAGCGTTTGCGGGCAAAGAAAATGCGGCTTTTCACCGTTCCGATGGGAAGGCCCAGGTGTTGAGCAATTTCTTCGTATTTATATCCCGAAACGTGCATGGAGAAAGGAACTTTATACTCATTGGTAAAACTGCCAATGGCTTTGTTTATTTCTTTAATGGTGTAGGCTCCGTCGGGAGTATTGAAACCTGAATCTTGCGGAAGGTTTAAGTGGTACAGGTTCTCTGTTTTGTCGATAATTGTTTGGCTTCTAACGATTTTCCGATAATTATTCACAAAAATATTGTGCATGATGGTAAAAACCCATCCCTTGAAATTTACATTTTCGTAATATTTTTCTCTGTTGTCTAAAACGCGAAGAGTTGTTTCCTGTAGCAGGTCTTTAGCATCTTCCCGATCTGCGGTTAATGTCAGCGCGAAGTTAAACATATTATCCTGCAAACCCAGTAAGCTGTTTTCGAAAGAACTTTTTGACTTCATAGCTTTTTTAATTTTTTGTTTGTGTTGTGTTAAAAGAATCGGCTTTTTACAGCGTCATCCTGTGCAAATATAACAAGATAAATTTCTTTTTTGTTGTTTTTTCAGCAGAAAAAAGATATAAATAGTGTTAATAAACAAAGAGTATTCTTTTTTATCGCTAATAATGAGCCTCTTGAACAAATACGTCCGTGGGGCATTTTTCCCCACATAACTTATAAGAAATATCTATAACCATTCCTCACAAATTTACCATTGTAATAATTTCGTAACATTGTTATCAGATAAAAAATTATCCGTAAGAGAAACCTGAGTTTTACCAGAGTGTAGTTTGAGGAAAACTCCTACATTAAAATTTAGGTGTTATACAAAAGGAACTTTCGAAGTCAAAAAAGCCAGCCCTGCTTTCTGAGCTTTCTTTTAAACATCTCAAGGCAGCCTGCCACGTAGTGGCTAAACAAGAATAACCCCGTATGCAATGCGGGGA
>JAUNRY010000125.1 GCA_030539475.1 Bacteroidia bacterium
AAGTGAATCCACTGGTGTTTGAGACCAGCGCGTCTACCAATTCCGCCATCTGGGCGTTGCGTAGAAAAGTGAGTGCAAAAGTACACAAAAAAAATCATAAATAAAAAAAGTTGGACTTTTTATTTCAAATATATTAGAAAGAATCCGCACTGAAAAGTCCAAAACAATAAAATGGAGATTTTTTATCTTTGAGGGTGCTCCAAAAGGAAAGTCTAAAATGAAATAAATTGGATAACTGTTAAAACAAACATACAGTTGAAAGTGTTATACGAGAAAAGAAAAATTGCAAAATAGAATCAAAAGAGATATACACACAAGTCTTAAGATAACGTTATGAAGAACAACAATTTTTGTGTTATAATGGGAGGCGGTGTCGGTAGCCGTTTCTGGCCCTTTAGCAAAGAGAACAGGCCCAAGCAGTTCTTGGATTTTTTTGGTACGGGACGATCACTGTTGCAAAGCACATTCGACAGGTTTAAAAAAATAATTCCACCCGAAAATATTTTCGTTGTAACCAACGACGCATACGCGGAGATGACCCTCCGCCAGTTGCCCGAATTGTCGGAAAATCAGATCCTGCTCGAACCGCTGCGAAGAAATACCGCGCCTGCAATCGCTTTCGCTGTGTTTCATATTCAGGCCATTAACCCCGATGCCAACATCGTGGTAGCGCCTTCCGATCATTTAATTCTCAAAGAAGATGTTTTCCTGTCGGAAATAGAGCGCGGGCTGCGGTTTGTGGAAAAAAATCCGGTTCTGTTGACGTTGGGAATCAAGCCGAGCCGTCCCGAAACCGGATACGGTTACATTCAGGAGAATCACGAAGAAGTGGTGGACGGCATTAAAAAAGTGAAAACTTTTACCGAAAAACCCAACATAGACCTGGCCAAAGTTTTCTTCGAAAGCGGTGAATTTGTCTGGAACTCAGGGATATTTTTGTGGAACGCGAAAACCATACTTAACTCATTCAAGCTGCACTTACCCGATATAGTAAACAAATTCAACGAAGGAAAAGAATTTTTCAACACCCCGCGCGAGAAAGAGTTTATCGATCAGGCATTTCCCTTTTGCCCCAACATTTCCATCGATTACGGAATAATGGAAAAGGCCGACAATGTGTATGTTATCGGTTGCGATTTCGGTTGGTCTGACCTCGGTACGTGGGGCTCGTTGCACGAAATTACTCAAAAAGACGATGACAACAACGCCAGCCTGCATTGCAAAACGCTCTACATTGAAAGCAACAACAACGTGGTAACCATGAGCGACGATAAGCTGGTGGTAATACAAGGGCTTGACGGATACATTGTTGCCGAATCGGACAACACGTTGCTCATTTGCAAGAAAGAAGAGGAACAACGCATCAAACACTTTGTTACCGATGTAAAATTCCGCTACGGCGATGAGTACATTTAGGCTTCATCGCCCAATGCCGTTTAACTGATAAACAGCAGTTCCCGATACTTAGGCAGCGGCCACATTTGGTTGTCCACAATCAGTTCCAGTTTGTCTATGTGGTAACGGATTGTGTTTAAATACGGCTCCACCGTATCGTGATAGGCGATGGATTTTTCGCGCGCATCCTCCAGTTTGTTGGCCGATTTCCGCGCGTCCACCATATCGTCCACATTGGTTTTTATGGCCGAAATGTGCGTGGCAATTTCTTCAATAAGCGCCGCGTCTTCTTTCGATAGCCTGTCGGCTTTTGCTTCATCGAAAACCACGCGCATTTTGTACAGGTTATCCAGCAGCATCGATTGATATTGTGTGGCCACGGGAATGATGTGATTCATGCTCAAATCGCCCAACACGCGCGCTTCAATCTGAATTTTTTTGGTGTATGTTTCCCATTTCACCTCGTTTCGGGCATGCAGTTCACGCTCGTTGAGTACGCCGATGCTTTCGTACATTTTCACGGACGGTTCAGAAAGATACGCGTCGTAAATGAGCGGTACACTCGTTTCGCAATCCAACCCGCGCTTTTGCGCCTCTTCTTTCCACTCGTCGCTATACCCGTTTCCGTCAAAGCGGATGGGTTTGCATTCTTTGATGTAGCTCCGAAGCGTATCAAAAATGGCTTGTTCTTTCTTCATGCCCTCTTTCACTTTTTTGTCAATCTCTTTTTTGAAATCGATCAACTGGCTTGCCACCACGGCATTCAGCGCGCTCATGGCCGATGAACAGTTGGCCGATGAGCCTACGGCGCGAAATTCGAACCGGTTTCCGGTAAATGCGAAGGGCGAAGTGCGGTTTCGGTCGGTGTTGTCGATTAACACTTCGGGGATGTGCGAAATGCCCAGTTTCATCTTCCGAAGTTCATCCATCGTGATGTCGTCGTCATCGGAGCTCTCTTCAATTTTATCGAGCACGGAAGTAAGCTGCGAGCCTAAAAACACGGAGATTATTGCCGGCGGAGCTTCGTTGGCGCCCAGGCGATGCGCGTTCTGCGCCGACATTATAGAGGCTTTCAACAGGCTGTTGTGCTTGTAAACCGCCATGAGCGTGTTGACGAGAAACGTTACGAAACGCAGGTTTTCGTGTGTGGTTTTTCCCGGCGTGAAAAGTCCCACTCCGGTGTCGGTTCCCAGCGACCAGTTGTTGTGCTTGCCCGATCCGTTTACGCCGGCAAAGGGCTTCTCGTGCAGCAACAGTTTGAAGTTGTGCCTATCGGCAATTTTATGCATCAGCGACATTATCAACAGGTTCTGATCAATGGCAAGGTTGGTTTCACCGTAAATGGGCGCCAGCTCAAACTGGTTGGGTGCCACTTCGTTGTGCCGGGTTTTGAGCGGGATGCCGTATTTGTAAGCCTCGTGTTCCACTTCCCGCATAAACGCGGCCACACGCGGTGGAACTGCGCCAAAATAGTGGTCTTCCAGCTGTTGGTTCTTGGCGCTTTCGTGCCCCATCAGCGTTCTTTCGGTCAGGTTCAGGTCGGGACGGGCGACATACAATGCCTGATCCACCAAAAAATATTCCTGTTCCCAGCCCAGGTACGAATATACTTTTTTCACGCTCGGATCAAAAAGCTTGCAAACTTCCACGGCAGCCTTATCAATAGCCGATAACGATTTCAACAGCGGCGTTTTGTAATCGAGCGCCTCGCCCGTGTATGAAATAAAAACGGTGGGAATGCAAAGCGTGTCTTCGATAATGAAAGCGGGCGACGACGGATCCCAGGCGGTATATCCGCGCGCTTCAAACGTGTTCCTGATGCCGCCGCTGGGGAAACTCGACGCATCCGGTTCCTGTTGCGCAAGCAGTTTTCCCGAAAATCTTTCTATAATGTTCCCACCCGGCGCGTTCACGTAATCCACAAAAGAGTCGTGCTTTTCAGCCGTTCCTTCCGTAAGCGGTTGAAACCAGTGCGTGTAGTGCGTAGCACCCATTTCAATAGCCCACATTTTCATTCCGGCAGCCACATGATCGGCAATTTCGCGTTGCAGCGTAATCCCCTGATCGATAGCATCGAGAACCGTGTTCATTGTTTCTTTCGACAGGTATTTCGACATTTGTGTGCGGTTGAACACGTTTTTGCCGAAATATTCCGACGGGAGTTGTTTGGGAACCGAAATGGCTACGGGAACTCTTTTTGCAGCTTCCTCAACCGCTTTGAACCTGAGTGTTGACATAAGTTTTAATTGACGAGTTTTTAGTTGACGGGCAAACAATCTTGCTTACTCATCTTTAGAAATAGATTGCAAAATTAATCATTTCCCCCTTTTAATCTTGCAGAAAAGAGAGAAATGATTTTAAAGTTGCATGCATGCTCCCCAATTGATTGGAAAATGAGAAGTTAAATTTCAGAAAAAATCATTATCTTCGCATTACGAAAATAGATTTTAAAAGTCCGGTGTCTGGTATCCGACTTCTGCTATCAATGCAAAAGTCATGATTCTAATGTCTTGGTTCTTGGATCTAAATTATAAACAAAATGAAAAAATCTTTTTTAAGCCTGATTCTTATCCTGCTCACATTTTCACTTTCAGCCGATGAAGGAATGTGGATGCTCCACCTGCTGAAACAACAAAAATATCCCGAAATGCAAAAAATGGGATTGAAACTGAAAGATTACGACATTTACAATCCCAACGGCGCGTCGCTGAAAGATGCGGTAGTGCAGTTTGGCGGAGGATGCACGGGCGAGGTAATTTCCTCGCAAGGGTTGGTGCTCACAAACCATCATTGCGGATACGGACAGATTCAGAATCACAGCTCGCTCGAAAACAATTACCTTGACGACGGATTCTGGGCGATGACCCAAGCCGAGGAGCTTCCCAATCCCGGCCTTACCGTTACTTTCATCGATAAAATGGAAGACGTTACCGCTTACGTGAAAGAATGCCTGCAACGCGATAAAGAGCAGGACAAAAACGGCGTGCTTTTTCTTTCGCCCACATACCTCAAAAGCATCGCCATGGCGAGGGTGGGGGCTGAGTTCCTGAAAAACAACGCCGGCGCCGATGTGGAGATAAAACCGTTTTTCAACGGCAACCGGTATTTTATGTTCACCAAAAAAATCTATTCCGATGTACGCCTGGTGGGTGCACCGCCCAGCTCCATCGGAAAATTCGGCGCCGATACCGATAACTGGGAGTGGCCGCGCCATTCGGGCGATTTCGCGCTTTTCCGTATTTACGCCGACAAAAACGGCAATCCGGCCGCGTATTCTCCCGATAACGTTCCCTTGAAACCCAAACGCTGGCTCACCATTTCCACAAAAGGCGCCAACGAAAACGATTTCGCCATGATGATCGGTTTTCCCGGCTCCACCCACAAATATTACACATCGTGGGAAGTGGCGGAACGCCGCGATATCGATAACGCCGTGCGCATCAACATGCGGCGCGCGCGTCAGGAAGCCATGCTCAACGAAATGCTTGCCGACCCGCAAGTGAAAATTCAATACGCCTCCAAATATTCAGGCTCCACCAACGCCTACAAAAATGCCATCGGCACCAATTGGGCAATAGATTTGCGTAATTTTGAGCAGGTAAAGCTCGATCAGCAAAACCGGGTGATAAACTGGGCAGCAAAAAACAATCAGCCTCAATACACGCGAGCATTGGATGAGATTCGCGAAATTGTGAAGAACCGTGCCGATTTACGTTACCGCAGCTGGATGCTGAACGAAGGAATCATTCGCGGCGTAGAATTTGCAACCGTTTCGGTGGGAGCTGCCAACAAACTTATTTCAGCCATTGAAAATAACGACGAAGCTGAAATTGAAAAAAGTACCTCGCAACTGATTGCCGATTACCACCGGTTTGCCGACAAAAACTATAACCGTGAAGTAGATAAAAAAGTGGGCAAAGCCATGTTGAAAGAATACACTCAGTTGATTCCACGCGACAAACAGCCGGCCTATTTCGATGCGATATATTCGCGATTCAACGGCGATGTGGATAAATTTGTGGATTTCGTATTCGAAAATTCCATCTTCGGCAGCGAAGAAAACCTGCAACAATTTGTTTCGGGAAATAAAAACGCTGAAGCGTTGCAAACCGATCCCATGTTTCAGTTTGCCGCCTCGGTAGTTGACGAGATGCGATCGCTGCAAACTCAACTGAGCGCATTCGACAACCCGTTCGCCATAGCCCGGCGCACTTACTTGGATGGGATTTTGGAAATGGACGGCCCGTACGCTCATTTCCCCGATGCCAATCTTACCATGAGGCTCACTTACGGCCAGCTCAAAGGCTATGAACCGCGCGACGGTGTTTCTTACGCGCATCAAACCACGCTGGATGGTGTAATGGAAAAAGAAGACCCCGATAACTGGGAGTTTGTTGTATCGGATAAACTCAAAACGCTTTACGCCAACAAAGATTTTGGCCGCTACGCCTTGCCCGACGGCAGAATGCCGGTGAACTTTGCCGCAACCACGCACACCACGGGCGGAAATTCCGGAAGCCCGGTCATGAATGGCAAGGGCGAGCTTATCGGCATTAATTTCGACCGAAATTGGGAAGGTGTAGGGGGAGATATCCAATACCTGCCCGATTATCAGCGCAGTATCATCGTGGATATCCGTTACGTGTTGTTCGTTATCGATAAATTTGCCGGCGCCACGCATCTGATCGAGGAAATGGAAATAAAGTAACTTCGAAAATACTTGTAGCAAAGCATTCCGGAACGGTTCTCCGTTCAACAAATGAGGGGAAACATTAACCCCTCCGCTTCGCTTGCCTCCGGCAAAATTCAACAGTTTAAGCCGGTTTTGGATACGCCGATACTTCGTTTTAGGAATGATTGCGGATAAGAGGCTGTCTCAAAAGTAAATTCTAAAGAAGAGCAGCTTGGAAATTGAAAGTAATTTGTCCTAATTTTGTCCCGAATGGGACTGAATATGAATAACCCCGTACGCAGTGCGGGGCGAGGCAATACCACGAACCCCGTCCCCGCAGGGGGCGAATTGAACCCCTGGCGGGGCTCTGCCGGCC
>JAUNRY010000126.1:0-4159 GCA_030539475.1 Bacteroidia bacterium
ATTATTTCTTGTTTTTAACCATTATTGCCCGGCAAAATATCCCGAAAAGGAGTAAATGTGAATAACCGTGTGTGAAACGCACGGTAGCAATGCCCCTCGCAACACTAAGCCTCGAAAGAGGGTTTATCAGCTCAGCCCGCTTCGGGGCTGAGATATGGAAGATGGTGTAACTCCCCGCATTGCATACGGGGTTATTCTTGTTTAGCCACTACGTGGCAAAGAAAACCCGGAAAGCAATAAAGCACGCTTATTCCTTTGTTCCAAACGCTTTAGAGAGATTGAACTGTTTTTATCGGCACAACAATGGTTTTTAATTAATTAAAAAGGATATCCGTTTTATTACCCAATAGGCTTGAAAAGCCATATTTCCATAACCGCAGGCGATTTAGTCGCCTACGGCAAAACAAAACTAAAAAAACTCCGCCCGAAGTGGCGGTACTTATAGCTGTTTAGTACCGCCTTTCAGGCGGGTGATGGAGGAAGCCCCGATACCGTAAGCTGCGTTCGTCCCTCACTTGCATACGGTTATGAAAATGTCGCCTTTCAGGCGAGTTAGGTAAACAAACGGATACTCATATAATCAAAAAGGGAGATGAATTTTTTCCATCTCCCTCATTATCTTTAAAAAGATAAATGGTTTTTTCTATGCTTTTTGAACTTCGTTCTCAACGGTAACCCCTTTCCACACGATAGCCGCGATGGCCGCGCCCAGGAACGGAGCTACAATAAATAACCAAAGTTGAGCCAATGCCGCGCCTCCTTCAAAAATGGCAGGGCCAAAGCTGCGGGCAGGGTTTACCGATGTGCCGGTGATGGGAATACACACAATGTGTACCAACACCAGTGTAAGGCCAATGGCAAGGCCCGCGAATTTGTTCAATCCGTTTTTAGCGGTAACGCCCAAGACTACCAATACGAAGATGAACGTGAATACGGCTTCGGCCACGAACGCTTGTGTCAGTTGCCCGTCGGCAAAACTGTTAGCGCCGGTTGCCGTAGGGCCGTTGTGTGTGCCGGTTGTAACCAGCAAATAAATAATTGCCGACCCAATAAGCGCACCGATAAACTGAAACAGCATATACATGCCGGCATCTTTGCCGCTCATTCTTCCCGATAGAAGAACTCCCAGCGTGATGGCGGGATTGATATGACAGCCCGAGATGCTTCCTATTCCGTATGCCATGGCAATTACCGAAAGTCCGAATGCGAAAGCTACTCCCAGTGTGCCTACTCCGCCGGCGCCAACCAATCCGGGTTCATTACCCGCAAATACGGCTGCTCCACAGCCCATTAATACCAGTACCATGGTACCGATCATTTCTGCTAAATACTTTTTCATAATTTTTTGGAATGAGTTTTAATTGAAATTAAACATTGATAAGGACAAAATAAATAGAATTTTTGTTTAGGTTGATTAATTTATGTGTAAAAAATGAAGCAATTGATGATAATTTCCCCAATCGGCTAAAAATAATACTTCATTTTATCGGAATCGCCGCTTTTATAAGCAGCATAAGGTTCCGATTTTGACAAAAGCGATTTTTTCACAATCCCCTTAAATAATCCGGTAAAAAACCGCTGCACGGCAGGCACACTGGCCTTCACTTTCTGAAAATACGTGTCGATGGTATCGCGGCGGAAATGCAATATGTTTTCCAGCTCGTCGCTATCGGCGTAATACGCGCAATGATAGTTTCGTTTGGCAAATGCGCCCTCTGGAAAGTTGAGTTCTCCCAAACCATAAATACGAAACGATTTTTGCAACAAGTCGCGATAAATTATCCGGTTTTTTTCTCCGCCGCCCAAATTGAAAATTTTTCCCTGCAACTCTTCCTTGTGTTCCACGGCGTGAACGAACGCGCGGGCGGTATCTTCGGGGGTGGTGATTTCCACGGGCGTTTCGAGCGGCATCAAAAACATCAATCCCGAAATTTTGTGATTTCCCGCTCCCATTATGGCCGACAAGCGGAATATTGTCCACCTCAATTGGCTGTTGCGTATGGCCTCTTCCGCCATAATCTTGGTTTCGGCATAATAGTCTCCCAGGCTTGGTTTTAGCGGATCGGTTACTTTTATGTAAGGGTTTTTCAGCCTGTCGCCATAGGTAGCTACCGATGAGCTGTAGGCAAGAAAAGCCCCGGGCGAATATTTTTCCAGATTGCCTATCAGGTTTTTTGTGCCTTGGGCGTTTATTTTTTCGGTGAGCGCCTTGTCGTTGTACGCGGCAGGCGGAATCAACGCCGCCAAATGTATAACGAAATCCTGATTTTTGGAGGCTTCCGCCGTGGCTTCCGGGTGGGCTATATCGCCGTAGAACAAGCGTATATCGTTGCTGAATTTTCCCAGAAGTTTTTCGTTTTTCGGGGTTTTCAGGTCAAAAACGGTAATTTCAAATTTATCTTTTAATGAAATTAACTGCTTTAGCGCCTCGTATCCCACGCTACCCGAAGCTCCGGTCAAAAGTATTCTTGTTTTCATTAGTCGGGTTATTTTACAATTGCAAAGGTAAGCTATTAATGGATTTTATAAAATTTTTACGGTAAAAAATGAACAAAATCCCACACAATTGTTATAATAAATAGTAGTTTTAGATTATGACAGTTACCTATATATATCACAGTTGCTATTTGCTGGAGTTTGATGGTTTTTCTCTAATTTTCGATTTTTTCAAAGACGAGAAAAGAGACGACGGACGTTTCTGGATAAATGATTACCTGCTCGAAAAGAAAGAGCCCCTGTATGTGTTTTGCACGCATTCGCATTCCGATCATTTTAATCCTGAGATATTTGAGTGGCGCACAAAGAAGCCGGACACAACGTATATTTTCTCAAAAGAGATATTGGAAAACCACGAAATTTCTGAGCACAAAGACATTGTTTTTCTTGATAAACTTCAGGTGTATGAAGACGAACGGTTAAAAGTTAAAGCATTCGGCTCTACCGACGCCGGGGGTTCTTTTCTGGTAAATGTTTCGGGACAACGCTTTTTTCACGCGGGAGACCTTAACAACTGGCACTGGAACGAGGAAGTTCCCAAGCACGAAGCTGCCGGTTACGAGAACAATTACCTTTGTCAGTTGGAGTTGCTGGCAGAAAATGTAGACCAGCTATACCTGGCTACGTTTCCTATCGATCCCCGTTTGGGAAAAGATTACATGCGCGGCGCGGAACAGTTTGTAAACAGAATTTCTACCGATTATTTTTTGCCGATGCACTTTGGCGATGATTACGAAAAAGCCAACGCCTTTAGCCGGTATGCCCGGCTGCAAAACTGCACATACCTGAATGTGTATAAGAAAGGGCAGTCGTTTGAATTATAGATCGCTACGCTTTTAGACTTTAGACCGCTCCGCTATTAGATGCCGGATGTCTATTAATCTAAAATCCAATAGTCTAACAATCTTTAAAAATATGGAAATAAAAAGCAGATTCGATCATTACAACATCAATGTATTTGATCTTCAAAAAAGTATTGACTTTTACAACAAAGCCCTAGGATTGAAGGAAGTGCGAAGAAAGGAAGCATCCGACGGATCGTTCGTCTTGGTTTATCTGGGCGACGGAGAAACCGGCTTCACACTCGAACTGACATGGCTCCGCGATTGGGACAGGCCGTACAACATGGGCGACAACGAACAGCATTTGTGCATGCGCGTTTCCAACGATTACGATGCCACACGCGCCTTTCACAAAGAAATGGGCTGCGTTTGTTACGAAAACGAATCCATGGGACTGTATTTCATTATCGATCCGGACGGATATTGGATTGAAATACTGCCGGTGAAGAAATGACCCGGTGGCGAGTGGGAGACGATACCCATGGCTTCGTGTTTAAATGACATTTGAAGAAATTTTCCACTTAACGCCGCTCAATTCGGAAATACAACCCGGAAAAAGAAGCATGAAATCAAAACAGCGAGGGTGAAAAATCAATCTGAAAACCCATCGCGTTCATAATGCGGTAAAAGGTGGAAATTTTCGGTTCAATTTTTCCGCTTTCCACGCGCGAAATATACGCCCTGTCCGATCCGATCCGGCGGGCTAATTCGGCTTGCGTGATGTGCGTTTTCTTGCGCGCGTCTTCAATAATTTGCCCGGCAAAAAATGCCAGCGCCCGCTCCTCGGCTTCGATGCGGGAGGGAGTGCCTTGTTTGCCGAA
>JAUNRY010000126.1:4259-6414 GCA_030539475.1 Bacteroidia bacterium
TTATTATTCGATTCACGGAACAAATATACAAAACGTTGTATTGTTTTACAACAAAATATTGAAAAAAAACAATAAACATTTATCTTTTTCTATTGTTCTATTTTAACGTATCTTTGTCGCGGTTCAACACCTGACGTAAAAAATAAAGAAAATGGATTATTTCAATTACCACCGCCGCCCAACCATCGATGTACACGTTGGAAACATCACCATGGGCGGCAACCATCCGGTTGTTGTGCAAACAATGACCAATACCAACACGCTCGACACCGAAGGCAGCGTGGCGCAATGCGAGCGCATTATCGCCGTTGGCGCGGACTTGATTCGATTGACCACGCAAGGCGTTCGCGAAGCAAATAATTTACGGGAAATTCACCAACAATTAAGAGATAAAGGATACACCACGCCCTTATCGGCCGACATTCATTTCAATCCGCGCGCGGCGCACGTGGCGGCAACCATCGCCGAAAAAGTGCGCATCAATCCCGGAAACTTCGTAGATGGGCAAAAATCTTTCGCGGGAGTAGAATACACCGATGAGGAGTACGCGCAGGAATTGGAAAAAAACCGCTCCAAGGTGGTTCCTTTTCTTCAGGTTTGCAGGGAAAACGGCACGGCGGTGCGAATCGGTGTGAATCACGGCTCGCTGTCCGACAGGATTATGACGCGTTACGGCGATACGCCCGAAGGCATGGTGGAATCGTGCATGGAATACCTGCGCATTGCCATGGACGAGGGTTTCACAGATATCGTTATATCGATGAAAGCCTCCAACACGCTGCTGATGACCAAAGCCGTTCGCCTGCTGGTAGATACGATGGATAAGGAAGACATTCATTTCCCGTTGCATTTGGGCGTAACCGAGGCCGGCGACGGCGAAGACGGGCGCATGAAATCGGCCGTAGGCATCGGCGCGTTGCTGTCCGATGGGCTGGGCGATACCGTGCGCGTATCGTTGAGCGAAGACCCGGAGGCCGAAGTTCCCGTAGCCCGCAAAATAGTGGATTACGTGGCAAAAAGAAAGGATCATGCCCCAATTGATGCAGCACTTCATTCCGGTTGGTCGCCATTTTCAACCGATAAAAGAGAGACCAAGGCCGTAAGAAACATCGGTGGCGATTTTGTTCCGGTGGTTATTTCCGATAGAAGCGCGATAACCGACATGGCCATCAATCCGCATTTCATTCCCGATTTTATTTACGTGGGAAACAACGTTCCCGATAACTTTCCAAAAGGCATGAAGTCGATTGTGGATGCTGCGAATTGGGAAGACAAAATCGATAATTTTCCGATGTTTACAGCGAAAAATATCTCGGAAATCAATGACTGTAACGCCGAAGTTAAATTCCTGCAGCTTTCATATCCCCAGTTGACACCCGATGTGTTGAACGTTCTGAAAAATTCGGAAAAAGTGGTTGTTATACTCACCACCGAGCATGTGAACGGCGTAGGCGAGCAACGGGCATTTTTCCATAAATTATTGAACGAAGATTGCAAAGTTCCGGTAATTCTGCAACGCGTTTATTCGGAAGACGCGGCCGAAGATATTCAGGTTAAGGGCGGAGTAGATTTCGGCACGGTGCTGCTGGATGGATTCGGAAACGGCATCATGATAAGCAATTCCGGAAACATCGATATCGCCGAACTGGATTCCTATGCTTTTGGCATTCTTCAGGCTGCCCGTGTGCGCACGAGCAAAACGGAGTTTATTTCGTGTCCCAGTTGCGGCCGCACGCTGTTTGATTTGCGCACGACAGTAGCCGTGATAAAGAAACATTTTTCGCACCTCAAGCACTTGAAAATAGGGGTGATGGGTTGTATTGTGAATGGCCCGGGCGAAATGGCCGATGCCGATTACGGCTACGTGGGCGCCGAGCACGGAAAAATATCGCTTTACAAGAAAAAGGAACTGGTGGAGAAAAATATTCCGCAGGAAGAAGCCGTGGAGCATCTCATCCAATTAATCAAAGACCACGGGGATTGGGTGGAGCCGGAATAAAGAATTTTCGCATTCTTTTGGTGTTTGTAAAAAAAATAGTACTTTTGCATCCTGTTTCGTGGTAAAACACGAGATCAGGTCCCATAGCTCAGTTGGTTAGAGCACCTGACTCATAATCAGGGAGTCCTTGGTTCAAGCCCAAGTGGGACCACTGCT
>JAUNRY010000127.1 GCA_030539475.1 Bacteroidia bacterium
TTCCACCGTGGTGGAAATTTCGCCCGTCAGTTTCATTGCAATGTAATCGCCGGGCAGCATGATTTTATCGATTTTCCCATACAAGTGTGGTTCGTTTTCTTTTACCCACGCCAGCTTGGAGGCGGTGAAATTACCCGGAGAGTTCAACAGGGCTGAGAGTGATTTTTCCGTTCCTATCGCTTCGAAAGCTCTTTCTCCGTAAGGTACAGCCCGGCTGTCGCACCAAATGATGGACGGGCGCAGCACGTTTTTCTGCTTATCAATGGCCACCAACCCGTGCATTTGCCACGAGATTCCGATACCTTTAATTTCGGCAACGTCGATACCCGATTTTTCAATTACCGACGCGTTTGCCAGTTTCAGGCTTTCCCACCACATCGCGGGGTCTTGTTCTGCCCATCCCGGCTGCGCCGCGTGCATCGGCATCTCGGTTTTCGGGAAAAAATCGGAAGCCGCAATTTGTCCTGTTTCAGCGTTCACCAAGCAAGCTTTTACCGATGAACTTCCTATGTCGTATCCTAATAAGTACATGTTGATATTTTATATTTTACTTTGCCGTTATCCATAATTCAGCGTTCTTTAATTTTGCGGATGTCGCTTTCAACTGAATTTCTCCTTTACTATGTTCACTTTGAACCACCACCAAACATTTGCCGTAAAAAGCTTTTCGCTTGTTGTCTTTAAAACGCTCCATAGAGGTTTGGCTACCGTTATCCACACCGACAATGGTTCCGTTGCCTTTAGTCTCGAAATGAATTAAATTGTCGGCATTCGGGCACAGATTCCCGTCTTTGTCTAACACTTCAACGGTAATAAAACTCAAATCTTTACCGTTAGCTTTAATGGTTTGCCTGTCGGCAGTTAATTTTATTTGAGCGGGGTCTCCGGCTGTTTTTATTTCGCGCGTCAACACTTCTTTTCCATTGTTTCGTGTTACAACCTCAATGGATCCGGGTTCGTAGGCAAGCCTCCAAGACACATGAAATGCATTTGTTTTGGAGCGAACCCCTTGTGAAACCCCGTTTAAAAAAAGTTCTGCCTCATCGGCGTTGTTGTAATATGCCCACACATCCACCGTATCGCCTTTCGTCCAGTTCCAATGCGGAAACACGTGCAGCATATCTTTATCCGTCCATTCCGATTGATACATGTAATACACGTCTTTGGGGAAACCGGCCAAATCGATGATACCGAAGTAGGAGCTGCGCGCGGGAAACCAATAAGGGGTGGGTTCGCCAATGTAATCGAATCCCGTCCAAACATACAAGCCACTCACGAAGTCGTTTTCCTTCACTTTCTTCCATGTTTCTTCGTGAGTTGAGCCCCAGGGCACATGACAGTTGTCGTATGAGGAACAAGAATAAGATGGGTCAGAAAACGCGATATCCCAACGGGTAGGCCAGATAAACATCGAGTCGCTCGGCATTCGGTAATACCCGCGGGTCATTAGGGCAGACGTTGTTTCGGCGGCGATGAAAGGTTGGCCAGGAAAGTTTGTTTTTACATCGTCGAAATCGGATAAGTGATAATTGAAGCCGATAAGGTTGAGCGCGCCCGAGCGAAAAAGATGATTAAACGGGCGGGGTTCGTTATTTCCGGCCGTAACCGGACGGGTAGAATCCAGCGCCTTTACCATGTCTGCCAGTTTTTTGGTAAGCAGTGAATTAACGCTCATTTCCTCATCGCTTGCAAGCGATGAAGAATCGCGTTTCAAGTTTAACAGCAGATTGGCGTGCAGAATATCCAACGTATCGGCATCGGCGTGCGTCCATTGCTCCAGTACTTCGTTACCGATGCTCCACATGAAAACCGACGGATGATTCCGGTCGCGAAGAATATGGCTGGTCAAATCGCGTTCGTGCCATTCGTTGAAGTAGCGCGAATAATCGTACGTGGTTTTTCTCTTGCGCCACATATCGAAAGTTTCGTTCTGCACGATGAAACCCATGCTATCACATAATTGCAGCAATTCCGGCGCCGGAGGATTATGCGCTGTGCGGATTCCGTTCACTCCCATCTCTTTCAAAATTTGAAGCTGCCGCTCAATGGCTATTTTGTTCACGGCGGCTCCCAGGCAACCTAAATCGTGATGCATGCACACGCCTTTTATTTTAGTCTGCACCCCGTTGAGTAATAACCCTTTATCGGCATCAAAACTAAAACTTCTTACGCCCAGCGGAGTTGAGTATTCGTCGGTTTGGGTTTTGCCGTCGAAATGGCAGTAACAACTTTGTAGAGATACGGATTTTCGATTGTCCACAAAACGGGCTTGGACAAATCGATGCTTTGTTGCGCTTCACCCGATGAACCGGACGCGATGCGTAAATGAGACGACACCGTGGCAACCTTTTTACCGGAACGATCGAGAATACTGTTTACGATTTTTACGTTCTTATTTTCCGGCGTTTCGTTTTTTACGGTGGTTTTCACATGAACTTTCGCGTTGTTCGCATTGATGTCGGGCGTGGTAACGTATGTTCCCCACAAGTCTACATAAAGCGGAGCAACGGTTGTGAGCCAAACGTTGCGATAAATACCGCATCCGGAATACCAACGGGAATTAGGTTGTTCGCTATTGTCCACGCGCACCGCGATAACATTTTCGGCATCGAAATTGATAAACGGCGTTATATCGTAACGGAACGAAATGTAACCGTAAGGACGAAACCCCAAGTGTATTCCGTTTATCCACACATCCGAGTTCATATAGACGCCATCGAAATCAATAAAAAATTTTTCACCTTTCCTGTTTTTATCCGGTTGGAAAGTTTTCCGGTACCATCCTGTTCCGCCCGCAAGCGCACCACCTCCGGCTCCCGAGGGGTTACCGGCATCAAAATCTCCTTCTATTGCCCAATCGTGCGGCAGCGATAAATTTCGCCAAGCAGAATCATCATAGTTTATTGCTTGAGCGCCTTCGATATCGCCTAAATGAAAAGTCCATCCATCGTTAAAATCACTTATTTCGCGTGGCGGCTGCGATTTACAGGCGCCCAAACTCAACATTATTAAAATGAGTATAAAAAATATAAGTGCCCCTTTCATCTGTGTGTTTTTATTATTCGCAACACCTGTCTATAATTTTACTTCCTGTTTATCGCCCGAATAAGGAACTGAAATACCTGCCACATCGGGATTAAATTCCTTTGCAGAATCGTTATTCACGTACACAATACTAAATGTACGGCTTTGCAACATCCCGTTAAAAGAGCCGTTTCGTTCTCCAATTGTCAATGTTCGATTGGTATCGTTGTAGGTGAAATCTATGGTTGCAAACGCTCCCTTTTCGTAATTGTAATTCACGCCTTCATCTTCATACAAAGTGAACGAACCGTTTTTGCCTCCATACACATACAGTGTGATATTTTCGGGTTGCTTTTCGTCTGTATATTGTATTTCGGGGCCGAACGGAATAATTGCTCCTTCGGGCGCGTAGAGAGGCATTCTGGAGTATGGTGCATCGACTTGCATCCGTTGCCCGCCGGCAATGAATTTTCCGGTGTAGAAGTCGTACCAACCGGATGTTTTCGGAAAATAGACTTCGCGATTCGTAGCCTTGTACTCATATACCGGACAAACCATCAGTGAATTTCCGAACATGTATTGGTCACCTATGTTGTTCACGTTAGTGTCCGCGCCATAATTCATTACCAGTGCGCGCATCATGGTATAATCGCTGAGATACGTCATTCCGGCCATGGAATAAATATACGGCATCAATCTATACCTTAATTTATTGTAATACAAGATGGTTTGATAAGCCGGGTGGTTTTCGGGCGCGATATTGAACGGTTCCCGGAACGGAAATTGGCCGTGCGCGCGATACAAAGGCACAAACGTTCCGAACTGATACCAGCGGGCGTTTAACTCGCGCCATTCTTTTAGGTCTTCGTTTTCGACACCTGTCCGGTCGAAAATCCGCTGGGCATCCTCGTATCTTCTTTCCACGCAGAAACCGCCGATATCCATTGTCCAATAAGGAATTCCGCTCATTGCAAAGTTTAATCCGGCCGAAATTTGCGCTTTCATGTCTTCCCAGCGTGTGCCGATGTCGCCGCTCCACACGGCGGTGGAGTAGCGTTGAATGCCGGCAAATCCGGAGCGGGTTAGCAAAAATACGCGTTTGTCAGGGTCAACGCCGCGCTGCCCTTGATAAATGGCTTTGGCGTTTTCGAGCGAATAGGCATTGAAATACTTGGTGGAAGGGCCAAGCGCGGTGGGGCCGCAGAGCGCCTTGCGGTAATCCATATCGGTGTTGTCTTGCACGTTGGGTTCCGAGGCGTCCATCCACCACGCATCGAAACCGTGAGGATAGAGTTTGTTTTCCATTTGCTGCCAGAAGAGTTTTTGTGCGCCTTCGGCGTACGCATCGTAAAACGAGCCGATGTATCCGGGATAAATCCAGTCGCGTATGCTGTCTTTCACGGCTTGTTGATACATCCATCCGTTGCGGTCGAACTCCTTGTAATGCTCGGTAGTGATGTAGAATTTAGGCCATACTGAAATCATTATTTTGGCATTCATCGCGTGTACAGAATCTACCATACCGCTTGGGTCGGGAAAACGTTCGGGGTCGAAATCGTGGCTTCCCCACGCGTCCACCGGCCAGTACGACCAATCCTGTACGATGTTGTCGATACCGATTTGACGCTTGCGGAACTCCTGCATGTTTTCCAACAGTTGATGTTGCGTTTGGTAGCGCTCGCGGCTTTGCCAGAATCCCATGGCCCATTTGGGCATTACCTGCGATTTACCCGTAAGCGTGCGGTATCCGCCGATAACCTGATCCAAATTGGAACCGGCCACGAAATAATAATCAATTTCATTACCCATCTCGCTCCAAAGCGACAACTTGTTTTGTTCTTCGGCCGGAACAGGGCTTAACGCCTTCAAGGCAATGTAGGAAGTTCCTCCGTCGGGTTCCCACTCCACGCGCAGCGGAGTTCTCTGGCCCGCTTTCAGGTCGATAGTGAATTTATAATAATTGGGGTTCCAGGCTGTGCGCCATCGTTCCTGTACGGTGAGCCGGTTGTTGAAGTAAACTTTCACGTATCCGGCGTAATGCAGGTAGAAATTATACATGCCGCTTTGGGGAGATTCAATTTCTCCTTCCCATACCACAGTTGAGTTGTTTAAATCGAAGTTTTGGGGAAAGTTTTTTACGAGAGACAAAAACTCGTAATTCAAGGTAGGTTCGGTTCGCACAATCGTTTCCGAGGGATTGTCTTTTCGGGTGTAAGTGGCCGTTAATCCGCCCTCTTTTCCTTCCACGTCGTAGAGTTTAAACTGGTCGAGTTGTCCGTAATCTCGGTTATCGCCGAATTTGCTCAGCGAATAGTTATCCCACAATATACCGTAATTTTTGTTCGATACCACAAAAGGCACCGAAACCTTGGTGTTGTACTGATAAAGCCACTCGTTTTTGCCTTTGTAATTAAAATCATCGGCCTGATGTTGCCCGAGGCCGTAAAAGGCTTCGTCGTCGGGCGATTCGAATACCTGACGGAAAGTATATCCGCGGGTACCTTCTACTTCGATGGGCGTGAAAGATTTTCCACCACCTGTATTTTCAACGAGAATCGGGTGGCCGTTTTTGTCGAAAAAGCCTAATTCGCCGGTTTGTTTGTTCACTTGAACATTGAGAGAATCGGTGGACAACACAATAAATGTTCCCTCGTCCGAAACATTAAATTTATCGGAAAACGAGAGCTCGGGAGCAATCATCAAACTCTTTTCGGAAGAGAAGTTTTTATCGGCTGTGGCTGTTACGCGTATAATTTTATCGTTGACTACTCTGAGTTTTATTTTATGCGCAGGTGTATTATTATTCTGTTTAATATTGATAACGATTCCTTTCCCGATTCTCTGAAATGCGGGCGGAGAACAGCCTATTAAAACGGCAAACGATAGAATAAATATAGAAAGAAGAATACGTTTCATTTTTCGATTTTAAATATTACGTTTATTTTTCTTGTATGCTCTTTTGTCGAATCTGTATAGCCTCGGAGCACGGTAAGGAACATCTTTTTGCACTTCGTCCAACGCCTCCAAGCCATCTATTTGCATCATTTTTTTCTTGAAATTTCTCACATCGGACGTGATGCCGAGTATGGCGTCATATAGGTTTCTTAGTTGTGTCATTGTGAATTTCTGAGGCAGAAGTTCAAACAACATCAGCGGATCCAACTGCACCTGCCGGCGGATGTGGCGCAACGCCGCGTCAGCAATTTCGTTATGATCGAAAGCCAGCTGAAAAGTTTTCAGGGAATTTACGTCATACCAGTTTGCTGTTGTATTTTCGGATTCGAAAATTATTTTCCGACTTATTTTTATCAGCGCCACATAACCCACGGTA
>JAUNRY010000128.1 GCA_030539475.1 Bacteroidia bacterium
AGTTGCTCTACTTCGCAAGACAGTGAAGCCATGAGAAAAGAAAGCCCCATATAAAAATTATTAACAGAAAAATTATAACACTCACACAATTTTTACAGAAATGAAAAATAACAGTGCCTATATCGTTGGCGGAGTTTTGGCCATAGCGATCCTTATTTTGTATATTTTACATTTTACTTCAACACCGGACAAAAACGGAGTACAAACAAAAGATTTTAATACCATGATGAACGATTCGTCCATCACATTACCAATAGCTTACGTGAATGTAGATTCTCTTTTGATGAATTATAATTTCTGGAAAGATTTAAGCGAGGCATTGATGAGAACCGAAGAAAATTCGCGGGCAAGCCTCACTCAAAAAGAGCGTCAACTGAACGCTGCGGCTCAAGAGTTTCAGCGTAAACTTCAAAACAACGCTTTTCTTAGCACAGACAGAGCCGAACAAGAGCAACAACGCATTGTGAGAATGCAGCAGGAATATCAGCAAATGGCCGAAAGATTGAGTCAGGAATTTGCCGTTGAACAGCAAAAACTTAATTCCGAGCTAAACGATACGGTAAGGGTTCAGATGAAAGAATTCAACAAAAACAAAGGTTACCAGATTATTTTCAGCAATACAGGATCGGACAACATCCTTTATGCCGATGACAAGTACGATATAACCAAAGAGGTTATCGATTTCCTGAACAGAAAATACGGGCCGGCCACTTCGTCAGGCACCGCAACAACTCCGCCGGCTACCCA
The DNA here is from genome assembly GCA_030539475.1 of Bacteroidia bacterium. Lineage (GTDB taxonomy): Bacteria > Bacteroidota > Bacteroidia > Bacteroidales > Dysgonomonadaceae > Petrimonas. The sequence goes on from JAUNRY010000128.1 coordinate 748, forward strand.
AGAGTAAAAAAACAGACGGTTTAAATATTAAAAAAGGTTCTTTGCAGAAAAAGAACCTTTTTTTCGTATATAGAGCATAGAGTTATTCTCTTGCAAAAAGTGAGCCTGAAATACCTCCAACAAGGCTTGCTCAAAGCAACAGCCGGATATATTATGTGCTTATCTGCCCCATTAAATGAGGCGAAACAGTGCTGAAAGGTAGGTTTAAAAAAAAGATTTGTAGTACTTTTGTAGTTCATCATTTTATCATACAATTATGCATCTACGACAACTGTTTTTTGCCGCACTATTTCTTATTTCCCTATCATCAATCGGCAAAAACACACTCATCATTCAACCAACGCCGCAATCTGTTGAACTGAAAAGCGGTGAAATTGAAAAACCGGCAGCCGTTAGGCTTATCGGAAAAACTACTGCCGATGCACACGCGGTTAATTTGCTACAAACTTTTTTTACGGAAGGAACAGCCAAAAAAGATTTCGCCGTTTACATGGGCGAGCGCGGCAATCGTGATTTAAGGCGATACGCGGCGCGCATTCCGGCTCGTGCCGAAGGCTATTATCTGGCTATTGAGAACGACAAAATAATAATTGCAGGCAACGACAAACGCGGTACTTATTACGCCGTTCGCACGTTGCAGCAAATCATGGAACAATCTCAAAATTTGCCGTTGCTGGAAATTACCGATTATCCCGATGTTGCCGCTCGTGGGGTGGTGGAAGGCTTTTACGGCACGCCGTGGAGTTTCGAGGATCGCATCAGTCTCCTGAATTTCTTCGGCGAAAATAAACTCAACACCTATATCTATGGGCCAAAAGACGATCCTTATCACGGATTCGGTGAAAAGTGGCGCGTGCCTTATCCCGAAAAAGAAGCGCAAGCCATCAAAAAATTATTGCAGAAAGCCGAAGACAATCACGTGGATTTTGTTTGGGCAATTCATCCCGGGCGCGACATTAAATGGAATGCCGAAGACCGCGATTTTCTGATGAAAAAGTTTGAGTCGATGTATCAGCTGGGTGTTCGTGCTTTCGCCGTATTTTTTGACGATATTTCCGGCGAAGGCACCAACCCCGAAAAGCAAGCCGAACTGCTCAATTATGTTGACAATAATTTTGTACAGAAGAAAAAAGATGTGCTTCCGCTCATCCTTTGTCCTACCGAATACAACAAAAGCTGGTCGAACATCGAACGCGGATATTTACCCACGCTTGGTAAAAACCTGAATCCGTCTATTCATACTATGTGGACGGGCGACCGTGTGATTTCCGACATTACCGTAGATGGCTTGCAGTGGATTAACAATCACATTCGCCGCGAAGCGTACATTTGGTGGAACTTCCCCGTTTCGGATTACGTGCGCGACCATTTGCTTATGGGGCCCGCTTACGGTTTGGATACGGATGCCGGAAATCTGATGTCGGGTTTTATGACCAATCCGATGGAACGAGCCGAAGCATCCAAAATAGCCATTTACAGTGTAGCCGATTACGCTTGGAACACTCAAAACTACGAACCGATGCATGCTTGGGAAAGGGCGATTAAAAACATCATGCCTTCCGATGCTGACGCCTTGCGTATTTTCGCGCACCACAATGCCGACTTGGGAGCTAACGGGCACGGTTATCGTCGCGATGAATCGTGGGAATTTAAAGAAACTGCCAACGAATATTTGCAAAACATCCGCAATAACCAAACTGACCTGAATAATACACTCAAAGTTCAGGAAGAGTTTGCCAATATTCTCTATGCTTCCAATATTTTAATGCAAAATCAAGACAATCCGGCGCTGGTAAAAGAAATAGCCCCTTGGCTGAAACAATTCCGTTTGCTGGGCGAAAGTGGTTTGGTTCTTTTATCGTTGGAACAAGCATTTGCGAACAAAAACAAATCGCGTTTCGATGCACTTTACGGTTACATGAAGCAACTGAAAGAGCAAATGCACGAAATCAGCAATACGCACAATCAAAATCCATATCAACCGGGTGTAAAAACGGGAACTCTGGTGCTCGAACCGCTTATCGACAGTACCTTGCTTGTGTTGGCCGACCGATACGCAGAAACGTACGGAACAACGCTTCCGCGACTGGCCGATTATACGCCGCACCTGCTTTTCTCTAACGTGGAACAGGTAAAAGATACGCCGGTAAGATTTTTGAGAAAAAACATCACAATAAATCCTTTGCTGGAAGTCGTGAAAATTCCGGCCGGCGGATACATCGGTTTGGAATTGGTTCCCGCTCAGAAAATCGCAAGCGCGAGAATCAATACCGGACTGGAACAATTCCCGGCGTGGATTGCGGTTCAGCTTTCAACCGATGGAGTTAATTGGACTCCGTACAACGGAAAACCCAATAATCAGAACGTATGGATTGGCGGAAAATCAGAATCAGCGTATCGTTTCATTCGTTTAATTAATACTTCTGAAAACGAGCAGGAAATGTATCTCCGCCAGTTCGAAGTGAAAGTAGAATAGGTACAAATCATAAAATGCAAATCAAATTATACATACTAAAGTCAACATGCTACAAATCAAAAAAAGAATCAGTTTACTCGTCATTAGTTTTTTGTTGGTAGGAAATTTATTTGTTTCCGCTCAAACAGATATCCTCAGCGGTTTCCGCTATGCCGATGAGCAGGCACCCACCGGAAAAGAGTGGGAAAGTCCCGAAGATTTGGCGCTCAACAAAGAGCAGCCGCGTGCATATTTCTTTTCCTTTGAAAACACGGAAAGTGCCCGCAAAGTGCTCCCCGAAAATTCCGCTTATTGGAAATCATTGGATGGAACGTGGAAATTTAACTTTGCCAAAAATCCCGATGAGCGTCCGATTGATTTTTACAAACCGGAATACAACGTGAGTGGCTGGGACAATATTCCTGTGCCGGTAAGCTGGAATATTCACGGCATTCAGAAAGACGGTTCGCTGAAATACGGCGTACCTATCTACGTAAATCAGCCGGTGATTTTCCAACACAAAGTGGCTGTGGACGACTGGCGTGGTGGCGTAATGCGTACACCGCCCACAAACTGGACTACTTACACCTACCGCAACGAAGTAGGTTCGTTTCGTCGCGATTTCACCGTGCCGCAAAACTGGGACGGTCGTCAGGTTCTCTTGAGCTTCGACGGCGTGGATAGCTTTTTCTACCTGTGGATAAACGGCCGGTACGTTGGTTTTTCAAAAAACTCACGCAACGCCGCCCGTTTCGATATCACCAAATACCTGCAAAAAGGCAACAACACGCTTGCCGTGGAGGTTTATCGCAACAGCGACGGATCTTACTTGGAAGCGCAGGATATGTTCCGCTTACCGGGAATTTTCCGCACGGTAGCTATTTATTCGGTGCCGAAAACTCACATTCGTGATATGCAAGTGTTTCCAAACTATAAAAACGGTGTTGGAACATTGGATGTGAAACTCAATCTAAAACATTCAGACAAAAAGAAATTGAATGCAGGCAAATATAAAGTAAAATATTCACTTTATGAGAATGAACTTTATGCCGATAATAATACGTTCGTATCGGATTATGAATTACCTGCATTAAACTCAAAAGGCAAATTGAATATCAATCCGGGTCAGGAAATAACTGTAAATCATTCAAATTTAAGATTTGAAAACGTAAAACCCTGGTCTGCCGAAACGCCCAACCGTTACACATTGGTTGTAGAACTGTTGGATAACAGAGGTAGAGTGGTTGAAACGGTTTCCACGCACACCGGTTTCCGCTCGGTGGAAATTCGCGATACCGAAGCCAAAGACGATGAATTTGGATTGGCTGGACGCTATTATTACATCAACGATATGCCGGTGAAACTGAAAGGTGTGAACCGCCACGAAACAAATCCGTCCACCGGACACGTAGTCTCGCGCGAACAAATGGAAGCGGAAGTGATGCTGATGAAGCGCGCCAACATCAACCACGTGCGAAACGCGCATTATCCCGATGATCCGTACTGGTATTACCTGTGCGACAAATACGGAATTTACCTGGAAGACGAAGCCAACATCGAAAGTCACCAATATTATTACGGCGATGCATCGCTTTCGCACCCGAAAGAGTGGAGAGATGCGCACGTGGCTCGTGTAATGGAAATGACACACAGCACCATCAACCATCCTTCAGTGGTGATTTGGTCGCTGGGCAACGAAGCCGGCCCGGGACAAAACTTTGTGGATGCGTACAACGAACTGAAAAAAGTGGACACATCGCGTCCGGTGCAGTATGAACGCAACAACAGCATCGTGGATATGGGTTCCAACCAGTATCCGTCCATCGCGTGGATGCAAGGTGCCGTGAAAGGTACGTACAACATCAAATATCCGTTCCACGTGTCGGAATACGCTCACTCAATGGGAAATGCCTGCGGAAACCTGGTGGATTACTGGGAAGCCATTGAAAGCACCAATTTCTTTATGGGCGGCGCTATCTGGGACTGGATTGACCAGGCAATGTACAACTACGACCCTGCTACCGGAACGAAATATTTGGCTTACGGCGGCGACTTTGGCGATACGCCAAACGACGGTCAGTTCGTGATGAACGGAATTATTTTCGCCGATATGGAGCCGAAACCGCAGTATTACGAAGTGAAAAAAGTGTATCAGCACATCGGCGTGAAAGCGGTGAACGTGGAAAACGGCGAATTTGAGATTTTCAATAAATATTATTTCAAAAACCTGAACGATTACGATGTAATTTGGGCGCTTTATGAAGACGGAAATGAAGTGCAAAACGGCAGCGTAAATGCCGGAACTCTGTTGGCTCGCCAGAAAAAGAACGTGAAATTGCCGTATAACTTTGCATCGCTTCGCAAAGATGCCGAGCATTTTGTGAAATTCCAGTTCGTGCTGAAAAACAACGAGCCTTGGGCTAAAAAAGGGTACGTGCAAGCCGAAGAGCAAATCGCGCTGAAATCGGCTGTTCGTCCTTCTATCGCTGAAATTTCCAAACAAGCGGCCAACGGCAAACCAACGTGGAAAAACGATAAAAACAGTCCGCTCATCGAAGTGAAAGGCAACGGATTTACCGTGAATTTTGATACCAAAACCGGAACCATTTACAACCTAACTTACGGCAACGAAACCGTAATCTCAGATGGAAACGGCCCGAAAATCAACGCCCTGCGTGCCTTTGTAAACAACGACAACTGGGTGTATGAAAGCTGGTATCAAAACGGACTGCACAACCTGCAACACAAAGCGCAAAACCACCGAGTTAATCAAAATGCCGACGGAACAATTGTTGTGGCGTTTGAAGTGGTTTCGCAAGCACCGAACGCCGCGCGCATCACAGGCGGATGGTCGTCCGGTAAAAACAAAGTGGAAGAGTTGACCGACAGGCCTTTCGGAGCAAATGATTTCCGGTTTGTAACTAATCAGATTTTCACCATTTACACCGATGGTTCCATCGAATTGCAAGCAAGCATCACGTCCAACAAACCAAATTTGACGCTGCCACGCTTGGGTTATATGATGAAAATTCCGCAAAAATACGGCAACTTTACCTATTACGGCCGCGGCCCGGTTGATAATTACAACGACCGCAAAACCGGTCAGTTTATCGAGCAATTCCGCAGCACGCCGAAAGACGAGT
>JAUNRY010000129.1 GCA_030539475.1 Bacteroidia bacterium
TTGCGATTGTACAAAGTGAAATCAATAAGAATAAAAAATGTCTTGTCTTCATAATTTAGTTTTTCAATAATTAAATGATATTTATATAGATATTATTATTTTACTCCTTTTACCAATTTATTAATGTCGGCATAAATCATTTCCCAGCCCGAAACGTTTTTTTATTGCCGTCAACAAACGGGTGTGATTCTGCAACAATATGATTTCCATCCTTTTATTTTTATAATAATACAATTGGTATTAATTGGGTGCAATTTAATGAAATATTTGTTAATAATATCATTTTCTGCTACTTTTTTTTATGAAAAATGGTGTGGAAGCAGAACCCGAAGCAAAATTAGTTTCAAGTTTATTATTAGGACTGACTAAGACGGTGCAAGTTTTAAACTTGGCGAATTTAAGGTGTATCGAAAAGTGGTTGCGTATACGGCACAATTTTTTTTTTCATCACCCCGCACATCATTATCTCTTATTATCTTAAATTTTTTCCTTAAAACCTCCGAACATTTACCGCCATTTATTTGTTCAAAAGCCAACTTACAGCCATGGTAAATTTTTAAAACAACAATATTTAACTCCATTCATCTCTATGATTTTTGACATTGATATGATTCGGGAAGTATATGCTCAACTGCCCGAAAAAATAGCCACAGCGAAAGAAAAATTAGGCCGTCCGTTGACGTTAACAGAAAAAATTTTGTTTTCTCATCTTTCACCCGGAACATCGGTAAAAAACTACAACCGCGCCGCCGATTACGTAAACTTCGCGCCCGACCGCGTAGCCATGCAAGATGCCACGGCGCAAATGGCGCTTTTGCAACTCATGAACTCGGGCAGAACAAGCGTGGCCGTACCCTCAACCGTGCATTGCGATCACCTCATACAGGCCTACAAAAATGCCGAGACCGATTTAGAAACGGCCAACGTAACCAACCGGGAAGTTTTTGAATTTTTGCGCGATGTTTCCAACAAATACGGAATAGGATTTTGGAAACCCGGAGCGGGAATCATCCATCAGGTAGTGCTCGAAAATTACGCTTTCCCCGGTGGAATGATGGTGGGAACCGACTCCCACACGCCCAACGCCGGTGGTTTGGGAATGATAGCCATTGGAGTGGGAGGAGCCGATGCCGTGGATGTGATGGCCGGACTGCCGTGGGAACTTAAAATGCCGAAACTTATCGGTGTAAAACTAACCGGTAAAATGTCGGGGTGGACCTCTGCCAAAGACGTAATCCTGAAAGTAGCCGGAATACTCACCGTGAAGGGTGGCACCAATGCCATTATCGAATATTTTGGCGAAGGCGCCGAAACGCTGTCGGCTACCGGCAAGGGAACCATTTGCAACATGGGCGCCGAGGTAGGCGCAACAACTTCCATTTTTCCGTTCGATGAAAAATCGGCTGTTTATCTCGAAGGAACAGGACGTAAAGAAGTAGCCGATGAAGCGCGTAAGATTATGGAACACTTGCAACCCGATGCCGAAGTGGTAGCAAATCCGGAGAAATATTACGATGAACTTATCGAAATAAACCTTTCGGAGCTCGAACCGCACATCAACGGCCCATTTACTCCCGATGCCGCCTATACCATTTCTGAATTTGCCGAAGCGGTAAAACAAAATAATTATCCCCGACAAATGGAAGTGGGATTGATTGGCTCGTGCACAAATTCGTCTTACGAAGACTTGACGAGAGCCGCCTCCATTATTCGCGAAGCCAAAAAAGACAACCTCAGCGTGAAAGCGCGGTTTATCATCAATCCCGGATCGGAACAGGTGCGTTACACCGCCGAGCGGGATGGAGTTTTGCAGGAGTTTGAAGACGTAGGCGCCGTGATAATGGCAAACGCCTGCGGCCCATGCATCGGACAATGGCGCCGCACCGAGGATAAATCGGAACGCACCAATTCCATTGTTACCTCCTTCAACCGGAATTTTGCCAAAAGAAACGACGGCAATCCCAATACGCACGCCTTTGTAACTTCGCCCGAATTGGTGGCGGCGCTTACCATTGCCGGCGACCTTTGTTTCAACCCGCTTACCGATACACTCGAAAACGAAAAGGGCGAGCAGGTGAAATTGGCTGAACCTGCCGGTTACGAAATGCCGCCGCAAGGATTTGATGTGAAAGACGCCGGATACATGGCGCCATCCGAAGACGGTGCGCAGGTTCAAATAAGTATCGATCCCGACTCCAAGCGATTACAAAAACTTGAGCCGTTTGCCGCATGGGACGGCAACGATTATACCGATTTGCCTCTTCTCATCAAAGTGAAAGGCAAGTGCACCACCGACCATATTTCGATGGCAGGCCCGTGGCTTCGTTTTCGGGGGCATTTGGATAACATATCGGATAATATGCTCATTGGCGCCGTGAACGCGTTTAACGATAAAACCAACAGTGTGCTCGACCCCGATAAAATGGAATATACCGAGGTCCCGGCGTTGGCGCGCCGTTTCAAAGCGCATGGCGTGGGTAGCATTGTGGTGGCCGAAGAAAACTATGGCGAAGGTTCATCGCGTGAACATGCCGCCATGGAACCGCGTCACCTGAACGTGAAAGTGATTCTCGTGAAATCTTTCGCCCGCATACACGAGACCAATCTCAAAAAGCAGGGAATGCTCGCGCTCACATTTGTAAACAAAGACGATTACAACAAAGTGCAGGAGCGCGACAAGATAAGCATTACCGGCCTTACCGGGTTCGCCCCCGAAAAAAACCTCGTTGTGAAATTGGTGCATCCCGATGGAACTACAGATTCCTTTGAAGCCGCCCACACATACAACAAACAACAAATTGAGTGGTTTAAGGCGGGGTCAGCCCTTAATTCAATGAAAAAATAACTCTTTGAATTTGTTTGGTCATAAATGTCCTTAATGACTTTGCTGACCTAAACAATCGATAGAAATTGAATAACTATGCCTGATTTAATCCAACGGCGCGGCAATTATGAAAAGTTAATAAGCTATCAGAAAGCGAAAGCTCTCTATGATATAACGTTTTATTTTGCACACAAATACCTGAAACGTAGCGACCGTACTATCGATCAAATGATACAGGCAGCGCGTTCGGGAAAGCAGAATATTGCCGAAGGTTGCGGATTTTCGGCTACATCGCGCGAAATGGAAATTAAATTGGTGAATGTGGCAAAAGCGAGTTTGAAGGAATTACTTGAAGATTATCAGGATTATTTGCGAACGCGGGGGCACCGGCAGTGGGAAGCGGGTTCGGTAGAACTTGAAAAGATGCGCGAATTGGGACGAAAACACAACGACACCGAATTTTATATGGAAATCGTGAAAACCCGTCCACCGGAAACTATTGCTAATATTGCAATTTGCCTATTGAAGCAAACTGATTTCTTAATTTACAGGCAATTAAAAGCTCTTGAAAGGGATTTTTTGCGTGAAGGCGGATTTAGAGAGCAAATGGCGAAAAAAAGAATCGAAAACCGAAATAAAAATTAGACCTCTATTTTATGCAAACCAAAATAACAAAAGAAAAAGGGGCCCTCATCGTCCCCAACAACCCCACCATTCCATTCATAGAAGGCGATGGAATTGGAAAAGAAATTACCGCCTCCGTGCGAATGATTATCGATAAAGCGGTGGAAAAATCGTATGACGGCAACCGGAGCATTCAATGGAAAGAGGTGCTGGCCGGCGAAAAGGCCTACAACAAAGTTGGCTCGTGGCTTCCCGAAGAAACAATGGAAGCATTCCGGACATACCTCGTGGGAATCAAAGGCCCGCTGACAACGCCTGTGGGCGAAGGGATTCGGTCGCTCAACGTGGCGCTGCGGCAGGAACTGGATTTGTACGTTTGCCTGCGGCCGGTGCGTTGGTTCAAAGGGGTTGCCACTCCGCTGCTTCATCCCGATAAAGTAAACGTTACCATTTTCCGCGAAAACACCGAAGATATTTACGCCGGAATAGAATGGAACGCCGGAACGCCGGAACTTCAGAAGGTGCTAAAATTCCTGAAAGAAGAAATGGGCGTGGCCAAAATCCGGTTCCCCGAAACCACATCCATTGGCGTGAAACCCGTATCGGTAGAAGGAACGGAGCGGTTGGTGCGTTCCGCCATTCAATACGCCATCGCGCACAAACTGCCGTCGGTTACGCTGGTGCACAAGGGAAACATCATGAAATATACCGAGGGCGGATTCAAAAAATGGGGATACGCGCTTGCCGAACGGGAATTTCGCGATGAAGTATTTACCGAAAATATTTTCAACAAAATAAAAGCCGAGCGCGGCTTGGAAGCAGCCGTTGCGGCTTACAACCAAGCCATCGAAAACGGCAAGGTTTTCATCAAAGACGTTATTGCCGACGCATTTCTGCAAAACACGCTGCTCAAACCCGAAGAATATTCCGTTATCGCCACGCTCAACCTCAACGGCGATTATATTTCAGACCAGCTGGCGGCCATGGTGGGCGGTATAGGAATTGCCCCCGGGGCAAATATCAATTACAGCACCGGGCACGCCATTTTCGAGGCCACGCACGGAACCGCGCCCGATATTGCCGGCAAAAACATGGCAAACCCTTGTTCCATGCTGCTTTCGGGCGTGATGATGCTCGAATATATGGGCTGGAACGAAGCCGGCGACTTAATTACCCGCACACTGGAAACTCTTTTCGAAAAAGGCATAGCCACATCCGATTTAGCCCGATTTATGGAAAACGGAAAAGCGTTATCCACATCGGAATTTGCGGAAAGTGTTGTAAATTTGCTGTAAATGCATGTCTGTTAAAACAAAATTAATTATTCCGGCGTTAGAGGTATAAGAACCGGTATGAATAATCTTTCACCAAAACAAAATTGAGACAAAATAAAACAAATAAAATAGAAGCATTATGAAAGAAAAGGATTTAATCCAGAAATTATCTGAGTCGATTAAAAAGACAACCAATATTAAAAAAGAGTTATTCTCCGAGATGAGCGTAAAACGCGGACTTCGCAACGACGACGGGTCGGGCGTGCTGGCCGGGCTCACTCGCGTGGGCGATGTAATCGGCTACGAAAAAAAGCCCGAAGGAGGATTGAAAGCCATTCCCGGAAAATTGGTTTATCGCGGAATCGATGTGGCAGAACTGGTGAAAGGTATTCAGGCAGAAAACAGGCTTGGCTTTGAAGAAACGGCTTTCCTGCTTTTGTCCGGTTATTTACCCAACAAAGACGAATTGGATACCTTCCGCAAACTCATCATGAAAACCATGCCGCTCGACCACAGCACAACCATGAGCATCCTCTCGCTACGCGGAGAAAACGTGATGAACATTTTGGCCCGGAGCGTGCTGGAACTCTATATCTTCGACGAAGACCCCGACAATATATCCAAAGACAACCTCATCCGGCAGTCCATCAATCTCATAGCTAAGTTCCCCACCATTATCGCTTACGCATACCAGGTGCTTCGCCACGACCAGATGGGGCGTTCGCTGCACATCCGCCATCCGTATGAAGACAAATCGGTGGCCGAAAACTTCATCCACATGATGAAAGGGAAAGATAACTACACGGAACTCGAAGTGAAAATCCTCGACCTCGCGCTCATCCTCCACGCCGAACACGGGGGAGGTAACAACTCCACGTTCTCGGTGCGCGTAACCAGCTCGTCGGAAACCGACACCTATTCGGCCATCGCGGCCGGTATTGGCTCGTTGAAAGGGCCGCTTCACGGTGGTGCCAACATCAAGGTGAAAGCCATGATGGAAGACCTGAAAGACAATGTGAGCGATTGGAAGAACGAGAAAGAAGTGGACGCGTATCTGCTGAAACTACTCAACAAAGAGGCCTTCGATAAAACCGGATTAATATACGGAATCGGGCATGCCGTTTACACCGTAAGCGATCCGCGCGCCGGGCTGTTGAAAGAAATGGCGCGCGATTTGGCCAAAGAAAAAGGGCGCGAAGACGAGTTCGAGTTGATGGATTTGGTAGAAAAACGGGCGGTGGAAACGTTCATGAAATTCAAAGGCAGCGGCGCCAAACAAACCTGCATAAACGTAGATTTCTACTCCGGCTTTGTGTACGACGTAATCGGGCTTCCCGAAGAAGTATTCACCCCCCTGTTCGCCATGGCGCGTATTGTGGGATGGACGGCGCACCGCATTGAAGAACTGAATTTCAGCAGCAAGCGAATCATTCGCCCGGCATACAAAAATGTGCGCGAAAGACAACCATTTGTTCCGATGAAAGAGAGAAAGTAAGATGACAAAAATAAAAGTACAAAACCCCATCGTGGAACTCGATGGCGATGAGATGACCAAAATTATCTGGTCGTTCATCAAAGAGCAATTAATTTTGCCTTATTTAGATTTGGATATCAAA
>JAUNRY010000130.1 GCA_030539475.1 Bacteroidia bacterium
GCCAATAATCTTATTGGTAAGTTTAATTTTTTGCATTTTAATCTTTTGAAATTATCGTTCTCTTCACACACTTATCCACCAAATACACAATTGATTTGTACGCCAAACCGCTGTTTATGGACAACCCGATTTCGCACGTGCGGCTGTTGGAATACCCTTCGGTAGCATCACCGATGCCGTGTTTCAACGGCGCAAGCGCCGAATTATTCAATTCGGGATAGAAAAATCCGCGGTCGCCTGCCCAACCGCAGCAACGTACCTCTTCGGGAACAATTACTTTTTCGGCGCAAAGCGAAGCAATATAGAACAATTTTTCTTCCAAATGCATTTTCGTGCTGCTGCACGTTGTGTGAATGGCAACGGAAACGGGTTGTTTTTCGAACGTAAGTTTGTCTAACAGAAAATCGTGAATAAATTCCACTTGGTCGTACAATTTCAGTCGCGAGTCAAGTGTTTCGCGCATATGCAACAGACACGGGCTCATATCACACACGATAGGCAATTCGCCGTCCCTGCTCGCTTTGAGCAAGGCTTCGTTTAATTCATTTTCTTTTTGCCGCGCCTGTTTGCGAAAACCTTTGCTGCTGAATGCCATTCCGCAACACAATTTGTCTTTTTCTTCGGGAATGATTACCGCATAACCGGCTTTTCGCAAAACCGATAGCATTTTCATCGGCACATCTTCGTTTTCCGTATATCCGAACGAAGGCCCGCCCATTGAACGCGTGATGCACGACGGGAAATAAACCACCATCGGCGCATCCGACGAATCGGCAGGAAAAATATTTCTCACAATTTTGCGGCTTCCCGACGGCGTATATCGCGTCCACAACGGAAAAACGCCGTCCCCCGCCTTGTACAATCCTTTCGTTACGCTTTCCATTTGGTTGTAACCTACGGTTTTTCCGATGGAATGGGGGATTTTCAACACTCCGCGAATCATCGACGTAACGGGCGCCATATTATTGGCAATGACGCTTGCGATGCTATTGGCTAATTTTCCATTTTCCGTCCAACGAAGTTCTTTTACCAACTTTCCGGTATCTATTCCAACGGGGCACGCCACTGCGCACAGGCCGTCGGCAGCACACGTTTCGTTAAATTCGTACGACATTTGCTGTGCCCATTTCTTACGCGATTTTTTGTCCGGTAACTCCGTTAAATGGCGCAACGCCACGATGCGTTGCCGCGGTGTGAGTGTGAGGTTTTTGGATGGGCAATTCACTTCGCAAAACCCGCATTCGATGCATTTGTCGATAATCGGATTGGCAGAAGGAATATTTTTCAGGTTTTTGATGAAAACGTCTTTATCATCGTTGATAATTACACCGGGATTGAGGATGCGTTGCGGGTCGAAAGCCGATTTAATCCGCTTCATCAGTCCATAAATTTCCGTTCCCCATTCCTGTTCCACAAACGGTGCCATATTGCGGCCCGTTCCGTGCTCGGCTTTCAGGCTGCCGTCGTGTTTTTGCGTCACCAAACCGGCAAGCGTGTGCATAAACGCGGCGTATCGTGCAACGCCTTCGGGACTGTTAATATCTGCCGAAACCGTGAAATGCACGTTCCCGTCTAACAAATGCCCCCACATCACTGCGTCGGCATAACCCGAATCAACGAGAAGTTGTCGTAAATCGGTGAGCGCGTCGGGAAGCACTTCGGCACGAAAAACCACGTCCTCGATAATGCTCAGCGTGTTTTTGGGGCGCGCTGCCGCAGCAGATGTAAACAATCCGTTGCGCACGTTCCAATACAGATTGTAAAGGTATTTGTCGGTGGTGAATTGTATGGGTGTGAGCGTTTGAATGTGCGCCAATTTTGTTTCGATTTCCCGCATTTGGGCGAGCAATGTTTCGGTATCGTCCGCTGAAGTATCGATAAGCAACGCTGCTGCATTTTCGGGAAGCGATTTTAGTTCGGGCGGCATTCCTGGCTGTTCTTCCACGGCGCGAAGTGCGTTTCTATCCATCAATTCGGCTGCGCTTACAGAGCAAGTGCGCAACGGGAGAATGGCTTCGCACACATCGCGCAGGTTGGCGAAATAGAGCATTGCCGTGGCTTTGAGCGGCGCATCGTGAACGGTTTCGAACGTTACCTGTGAAATAAACCCGAGTGTTCCCTCGGCGCCAATCATCAGGTGTTGAATGATTTGTATAGGGTCGTCGAAGTCCACCAACGAATTTACGCCATATCCGCACGTATTTTTTAGTCTGAATTTCTCCGAAATGCGCGATTTCACCGGTTCATTTTCGGTTGCTTCGCGATGAAGTTCGCTGATTTGCGCCACGAGCGCGGGATGCGATTTCAAGAAGCATTCACAACTCGCTTTATCGGATGTATCCAGCAGCGTGCCGTCGGCAAAGATTATCCGCATCGATTTCACGGTGTTGTAGCTGTTGTATTTGATGCCGTAACTCGAACCGCTCGCGTTGTTGGACACAATTCCGCCGATTTTTGCTGAGTTAATTGAAGCCGGTTTCGGCCCGAGTTTTCGGCGATACCGTTGCAACATTCTGTTGGCAGCCGTTCCGGTAAGCCCCACACCAAAGGTGGCAGTCTTCCCATTATCCGTTATTGCCGAAAACTCAAGTCCCTGCCCGATTTCCATTAAAATCGAATCTGAAATGGTTTGTCCGCTCAAACTTGTGCCTGCGGCTTTGAAAGTGATGGAAACGTTTTCTTTGCTGCAAAACTGCAACAAACGGATAACTTCGTCTTCCGAATTGACTTTCACAACCGCTTTGGGTACAAGCCGATACAATCCGGCATCAGTTCCTTTGGTCAGGCGGTAAAGTTCGTCGGTGAAAACTTGTTCTTTGGGGAAAAGTTGTGTGAGGTGAGTATGGAGTTGTTGAGTGGTCATTTTATGGAGTTGCGGGTTATGGGAGCGAAAAGAAATTCCACTTCACAGCCCTTGTTTACGCCCAATGGTTGGCGCTACAAGGCCGAATTCGGATCTTTGTCGGGATAATCGATGGTATAATGCAGCCCGCGGCTTTCTTTTCGCGCTATGGCTTGCTTGATAACCATGTATCCTACTTTTATGATGTTGCGCAGCTCGCAAATTTCGCGCGAAACTACCGAGCGTTGAAACAGGTTTTCGGTTTCGCGAAACAAGATATTCAGCCTGTTCATGGCTCGCTGCAAGCGAATGTCGGAACGGACAATGCCCACGTACGACGACATGATTTGCCCCACTTCCTTGTAACTTTGCGTAACAAGCACCATCTCTTCGGTAGAGGTGGCGCCTTCGGCATTCCAGTCGGGGATGTTCTCCTGAAACGAAAAGTTTTTAAAGGCCGGAATGGAATGCTTGGCGGCCGAGTCGGCAAAAACCACCGCTTCGATGAGCGAGTTTGAGGCCAGGCGGTTGGCTCCGTGCAATCCCGTACAGGAACACTCGCCGTTGGCATAGAGCCGGTTGATGCTTGTTTCGCCGTGAATATTCACAAAAATTCCCCCGCAGAGGTAATGCGCCGCCGGCGCCACGGGAATCATATCCCGGGTAATATCTATGCCGTAGGCAAGGCATTTTTCGTAAATGGTGGGAAAATGTTTTTTGGTTTCTTCGGGGTCTTTGTGCGTAACATCCAGATAAACATGGTCATCGCCGCGGTTCTTCATTTCCGTGTCGATGGCCCGTGCTACAATATCGCGCGGTGCGAGCGAAAGCCGCTCATCGTACTTCTGCATGAACTCTTTGCCGTCTTTCGTTTTCAGAATACCGCCGTAGCCGCGCATGGCTTCGGTAATGAGGAACGATGGGCGCACTCCCGGATGGTACAACGCCGTGGGGTGAAATTGCACAAACTCCATGCCCTTTACCTCGCCTTTGGCGCGCGATACCATGGCAATGCCGTCGCCGGTAGCCACAAGCGGGTTGGTGGTTGTTTGGTAAATGCAGCCTATGCCGCCGGTGGCCATCATGGTTACGCGCGAAAGAAACGTGAGTACTTCGTTGGTTTGTAAATCCAGAATATAGGCTCCGTAACATTCTATGTGCGGGGTGTGTCGGGTTACAACCTGCCCTAAATGGTGCTGTGTGAGGATTTCTATGGTGAAATGATTGTCGTAAACATCTATATTGGGATGGTTTCGGATGGTCTCTATCAAACTGGTTTGAATTTCGGCACCGGTGCTGTCTTTGTGGTGTAATATTCTGAATTCCGAATGTCCGCCTTCTTTGTGCAGGTCGAAATTTCCTTTTTCGTCTTTGTCAAAGTCCACGCCCCAGTTAATCAGTTCGGTAATCTGTTTAGGCGCTTCGCGAACCACTTTTTCCACCACGTCAATGTCGCACAATCCGGCGCCTGCATCCAGCGTATCCGCAATGTGTTTCTCGAAATTGTCCCACGGGTCGGTTACCGATGCAATTCCGCCCTGGGCGTAGTACGTGTTGGCATCTTCGAGCATGGTTTTGGCAACAAGCGCCACTTTTCCGTATTTGGCCACTTTCAGGGCATAACTCATCCCCGCAATTCCCGAACCGATAATCAAAAAATCGTATTTATAAGCCATTCTCTCTTTCAAAATTATTTTTATTCAACACAAATTTAGGCATTAAAGTTTGAATTTTGTTTCATCTTTACATAAAATTGTTGTTGACGGAGGGAATCTTCGCCTTGCTCGGGGAATATGAGTTAAAATAATAGTTAAAACTCTGTGGATTAGTTTGATTGTTTAAGTAAAAATGTTTACTTTGTATGGCGTATGAATCAGATGAATAAACAATCTAAATTAATGAAAAAATATACGGTTATTAACTTATTGCTGTTGTTGCTTTGCTGTTTTCCCCTTTTTGGCGATGAAAAAGATGTTTTGCAGGCACAACCTTTTACGTTGCGCGGCAGAATTTTGGGCGGCGACACGCGCGCGCCGCTCTCTAACGCGAGTGTAACGGTGGCTAACATGAATATTTCGAGCGTTACCAATCAAGACGGTTATTTTACGCTCAGGGTTCCGGCCTCGGCTCAAAACTCAAAGCTTATTATTCGGTACTTGGGTTATGAGAACCTGGAGGTTCCCGTTATTACGCTGGTTGACAAACCCAACAACCACATCATGCTGGTTCCGGCTTCCATACAACTGGGAGACCTGGAGGTGGTTTCGGGCGATGGTAGTGAATTGATGCGGGAAGCGTTGAGGCGGATTCCGCAGAATTATTCTACCGATCCCAACATGATGGTTGCTTTTTACCGGGAATCGATAAAGAAAAACGCCAATTATATTTCGCTGGTAGAGGCGGTGCTGGATGTGTATAAATCGTCGTATCGCTCGTACGAGAACGATCAGGCGAAAATTTACATCGGGCGAAAAGCTACCGATATTTCACCGCGCGATACCGTTTTAATGAAATTTCAGGGCGGAATAAGCACGGCGCTTATGCTCGATGTGGCAAAAAATCCCGATATTGTTTTCGGCGAAAGAGGAGATGAATACACTTTTCGCATCGAGCGGATGATTAACATCAATAACAAACCGCACTACGAGATAAACTTTGAGCCGTTTGCCGGAATAAAAGATATTTTGTTCCGCGGAAAAGTATATTTGGATGCCGCATCCCTGGCTATCGCGAGAATGGAATTCAATATGAACGTGGAGGATCGGAAAGACGCTGCCAATATTTTTATCCGCAGAAAACCCGCCAGAATGCGTGTGGATGTTGAAGAAGCGCGCTACATAGCCGATTTTATTGAACACGACGGAAAATGGTTTTTCAATTACAGCAGCACCGAAGTAAAATTCAGGGTGAGGTGGACCAACCGGTTTTTCGGGCTTTTTGCCACCAACTACACCATCGGTTCCGAAATGGCAATTACCGACCGGTATCAGGAGAGTGTGAATAAGTTCCCGAGAAACGAGCGAATACGCTCTACCGACGTTATTGCCGAAAAAGTGGAACACTTTCAGGATCCCGAATTTTGGGGCGATTACAACGTGATTGAGCCGGATATTGAAATCACTAACGCCATAAAACGATTGAGCAGCAGGTTGCTGCGCCGTTCAGAATAGGGAAAGTTGCGATTTTAGCTTCCGGAATCTTTCAATCAATCGTAAATATTTGTTTAAACTGTTTGTTCTTTAAAATTTTAGGCGTATCTTTGCAACCCAAAAACTTTTAAATAATTTTTTACAAACAAGTTTTATGTATTTAGATTCTGAAAAAAAGAAAGAAATCTTTGCAAAGCACGGAAAGTCTAACACTGATACCGGCTCACCTGAAGCGCAGATAGCATTGTTTTCATACCGTATTTCGCATTTGAC
>JAUNRY010000131.1 GCA_030539475.1 Bacteroidia bacterium
GCTATCAGCCTTTCTTCGCAATGCGTAATTTTTTCCAGTCTATCCCGGTGAACAACATACGTGTTCTCTATTCCCACAGCGCCAATATCCGGCAGTACAAATTTAGGTTCAACGGCAATAGCCATGCCGGCTCGAAGAATTTCGCCGGAGCGGGGCGCAAGTACCGGAGGTTCGTTTATTTCCAATCCCACGCCGTGGCCTACAAACTTGGCCTGTTGTTGCGTTCCCATAAAATAATCTTCGAGGTTGTTCTTTCTTGCCATTTCTTCCGCCAGAAAATAGAGATCGGCGCAAGGTGTTCCGGCTTTGGTGGTTGCGGCAATGGTGTTGCAGATATCGATGGAAACCTGATGCGCCTTATAAGCTGTTTCGGGAACGGTTCCGATGGCAAAGGTGCGTGAAATATCGCTCATCCACGGACGGTAATTACCCGCCATATCTATCATGAGCGTAGTTCCCGGAGCGAGTTGTGTGCCGTTGGCGCCAATGGGCAGCAACGGCGATATTCCTTGCCCGCCCAACGCGAAATCGAACGGGGAGGCCGTTTGCGCGTTGTTTCCGGCAAGAATGCTGCCCATGAAAATGTCCATGTTTTCGCCGAAAGCACGAAACGTACCTTCCGACCCGGCCAGGCGCATTTCGCGTTCCAGTTCAACCTGAAACTCTATATCCGTCATACCTTTGCGGTAAATTTCGGGAATTTTCGCGTAAACCCGCGCGTGAATTTGAGCGCATTCGCGCATCTGATTGAGTTCGTAGTCCGATTTCACGCTGCGGATGCGGCGCATTTCACCCGAAATATTCAATAGGCCGGGCATTTCTAATGCGGCTTGCAACCTTGTTACGGTTGAAAACGGCAACACATCGTTCTCCAGCATCAGTTTTTTGGGCAAAGGAATATTTAGGTTTCGGAGAAAATCGGGAATTTGCTCCGGTTTGCGGATATACACAACGTTGTTGCCTTGGATGCCGTGGGGGCGCTTCACGAATAAAATAGGATCGCCTTCGGGGCGGATAAAAATGTATCCGTCAAAAATAAAACCGAGTAAATAAAATTGATTTACCGATGTGGAAATCAGGCAGGCATCAGCCTTTGCTTCAGCAATAATGGATTGAAGGTTGGCGAGCCTTTGGCTTATTTCTTTCTTAATGAGGGTATTCATAAAATAAAACGTTTTTGGCTTTCAAATATAATAAATTACCGCGTGGTAAAATGTGTAAAAAAACTTAATCTTATTCTTGCAAATGTAAGGTTTCATAAAGACTTGCGAAAGCAATTGCCAAATGAAAAATAAAACTCCTATCTTTACAGCATCAATTATTACTCAAGTGAACGGAAGAATATTAATAGTTGAAGACGATACTTCTTTCGGAACCATGCTTCAGAAGTGGTTCGAGAAAAACGGGTTTTCGGCAAAATGGTGTTTGGGAATGGTTTCTGCGCAAGAAGCTCTTTCCCAATCTGCTTTTGATGTAGTATTATCGGATTTGCGTTTACCCGATGGCGACGGCATTATGCTGCTCACTTGGATGAACCAAAAGCAACTGCCTGCTCCTGTTGTGATTATGACCGGATACGGAGAAATACAAACCGCTGTCTCGGCCATTAAACTGGGCGCGTTCGATTTTCTGGAGAAACCCATAAACCCTTCCATCCTCGCGCAAAAAATAGAGGCTGCGCTTACCGAAAAGCAACAAGAAAAAGCGCCTCAAAAAAAAGCGGACAAACCGGGTAAGCAAGAAGAAAAGAAAAACAACACGGTGGAGGGGCGCAGCCCGCTATCTTCCCGCATGTATTCTTTCATTAACACCGTTGCCCCCACGCAGATGGCCGTGATGATTATCGGCGAAAGCGGTACGGGCAAAGAGCATGCCGCGCGGCTGATTCACGAACGCAGCGCGCGTTCCAACGCTCCTTTTATTGCGGTAGATTGCGGAAGTTTGTCCATGGAATTGGCTCCGAGCGAACTTTTCGGACATAAAAAAGGTTCGTTCACCTCGGCCATTGAAGATAAAACAGGATTTTTTGCAGAGGCAAACGGCGGAACGTTGTTTCTCGATGAAGTGGGAAACTTGCCCTCCGGTGTTCAGATGCAGTTGCTTCGCGCTTTGCAGGAAAAGAAAATAAGGCCTGTGGGTACGGCTACCGATTTGGAGGTGGATGTGCGGATTGTTACCGCTACCAACGAGAATCTTGAACAGGCCATTGCCGCGGGCAGTTTCAGGGAAGACCTTTACCACCGCCTCAATGAATTTATGATTGAAGTTCCGCCGTTGCGAAATTGCAAGGATGATATTCCACTGTATGCCGAGCATTTTGTTGCGGAAGCGAATGCCGAGCTCGACAAGAGAATCAAATTTATATCGGCAAAGGTTTTTTCGCGGCTGGAAACCTATTCCTGGCCCGGCAACTTGCGAGAACTGCGGAATGTAATACGCCGTGCAGTTTTGTTTTCTACCGGCGATACAATTACGTTGGAATGCCTGCCTTTTTTATCGGAAAAGAGTGTGGAGGTGAATAAAGAAGCGGACGTGTCGCTGAATGTTTCGCCCGAAGAGGAAAAAGAAAAGATAATAATGGCGCTGGAAAAAACCAAAGGCAATAAATCAAAGGCTGCCATTTTGTTGCGGATAGACAGAAAAACACTGTATAACAAAATCCGCAGGTACGATTTGTAACGCTGGGCGTTGCGCTGCGGGCGGGAAGCTAAATACTTTTTTCAATACCATCGGCCAGTTCATTTATTTGTTGAATATTCACCCATAAATCTTCTTTCCAGGCAGGATAAGCGGTTTCGTCCTGTCCGCGGAGCGAATCCATTTTGTGTAAAACTCCGCACAGGTTATCGGCTCCGATTTGACTTAGAAAAGGATGAATGCGGTGGCAGATTCGCTGCGCTTCGACAAAATTGTTGTTATTGACAGCTTCCCTTAGCGCGGCGGTATCTTTTCGCGACGCGTGAATAAATCCGGTTAAAATATCGTTGATGGTTTCCGTATCGTCTCCGAACATTTCGATGAGTGCCGGGAATTTATCACCATACGATGACGGCTCTTTGGCCTTAAAACCATTTTCGCCGGAGAGAATTTCAATGAATTTGCTCATTTGTATGGGCTTCTTTATGAATCCGCTGAATCCTTCCGATATGGCTTTTTCCGTTGTGTAATCGTCGTTGGCGGTCATGAGCCAAACGGGAATATGGGCGTTGTTGTTCCTTATTTCTTTCAGAATGTCGCTGCCTGTTATATGCAGCATTTGCATGTCTGTGAAAACAATATCAAACAGCGATAAGTGCTGTATGAAACCGTTTACATCGCGGCTATGGTTGCAGACTTTTACCTTGTAGCCGTTTTGAAGGAGAAATTCTTTAATCATGTTCCCCAAGCTGATATCGTCTTCAAAAACAAGTACTTTGTCGTAGGTGTTGTTTCGATTTCGGGCGTGGATTGCTCCCTTGTCCGGCGCTTCTTCCGTGGGGTGGAGGGGGAGCGTTATAACAACGGTGGTGCCTTTGTTTTTCTCCGATTGAATTTCTATTTCGCCTTTCAACGCGTGGATAAGGCCTTTTGTTACGTACATCCCAAATCCGTTTCCTGCTGCTTTCAGCGGATTTTTTATGCGGGAGAAAGGTTTGTAGATTTCCCGTATATCGCTTTCGGCCATTCCTATACCCGTATCTTTGATGGTGAAAACGAGGTTCCCGGCGTAGCGTAGCGTCATGTCGATTCTTCCCCGGATTGTATATTTCACCGCGTTGGACACAATGTTTATCAGTATTTGTTTGAGAGCGGTGTAGTCTGTCTCGATGAAAAAGGGAGAGCTTGCCAGGTTCTCAAACGCTATATCGAGTTTCTTTTCTTCGGTAAGCGGTTCGAACATGCGGATAATTTCTTCCATTAGTTCCACCACGTTAAACCGGCCGGTGTGTAATTCTCCCGTGTTGCGTTCTAAACGCGAAAATTCGAGCAAGTTGGTGAGCATGCTCAAAATGTGGGTTCCCGAATTGTGTGCCGACCGCAGTTGCCTTTTTTTGTCCTCGGAAATATTTTCCGATTCCCACATTTCCATGTATCCCATCATGGAACTGAGCGGTGTTTTTATATCGTGCGAAACGGAGAGGAGCAGCTTGTGGCGGCTATCCATCAGCGATTCCGTTAACTGTTTTTCTTTGGCCAGATCGGAACGTGCTTTTTGCCCTTGTTTCAGATCGCCATCAATAAATAGAATGATAACGAGAATTACCACCAACGAAAGAGCGCCCACCAGCACTGCAAACGTGAAAATCCTGCGCGTGAGCAACTCGCTGTTTCGGATGCCACGGCCGGTGAGGCGGGTGGTTTCGTTGTAAAATTTAGTGAGTAGTTGCGATATTTGCAGCGAAATGCTTTGTTCGGCCAGAATGAGCCCGCGTACTTGTTTTTCGATACCCGATATTTGCGATGAATATGTTTTGGAAGCCGCTTGGGTTATATTTTTCAAATCGGCATACATGCCGGTATCTATTCTCGATGTCAGCCGTGTTTCCTGCTGCACTTGCGCTACACTTATGATGGTATCGGGGGCGCGGCTTGGGTTGACTAAATTCCTCAATCGCGCCCAAAGCCCTTTTTTGTCTTTTACCACTACGGTTGTGTCTTTGTTGGTGGTTACCACCACAGAGTCCTGAATAAACTCAGGATACGTTTCTATCTTTTTGTCGAGCTCCCTTAACGGGCTTTGCGAGCGGAACTGCACGATAAGCTGATTGACTATTTTGTTTTTTTCCTGCAACAAAGAGTCCACGCTTTCCAGGTATATATCTTGACTGCTTTGCGAAGCCAATTGTTTTATTTCGGTTATTTGGCGGGAAATATCGGAAGAAATGGAATCGTATTTTTGTTGAAGTGTTTTTTGGGGAGTTACCAAATAAGCGTTTAGCGCGTCCTGCGCCTCCTGAACGGAAATGATTAACCGGTTGCTTTGGGATAACACCGCGTGAGACGCCGAAATTTCTTCTTTCTGGGTATCGATGTTCTTTTTCAGGTTGTGCGAATAAATAAATATCCCCACCACATACAAAATTATAATAAGAAATAGCAGGCCTATTTTTACTCCTATCTTGCGCTCAAAAGAATTGCTTTGTTCCATCGGGTTTGTATGTTTTCTCCGCTCAAATATACACAATATTTCTTCTTTGGATATGAAATAGCTTAAAACTTTGTAGCGTATTCCGTGGAATCTCCTGTTGAAGATTGGGGAATTTCATCAAAAGAATGTAGAATGTTTCTACACTTCTACACCGGTTCCACAGTTCCCGGATTTTGATATCGGAACGTTTGTTCTTGATTATTCGTCTGTGTTTAAGTGTGTTATTTATTTGTTTTGCTTGAAGCAACAAATTGTAGTACGGAATTTGATTGGTAATAAGTGTGCGTTTAATTAAACAAGAAAAAATTATTTTATTAAGAATCACTTAAAAAATTATCATTATGAAAAAAGTTATTTTATCAATCGCGCTCATAGCAGGTATTTTTGCTGTAACAAATGTTCAGGCCGCGAATACAATTACCGAACAACCCATTATAGAAGTTATAGTTGACGACGACGGTTACGTGGATGTTAAATTTGAAGATCTGAACGAAAAAGTACAGGAAGCCGTAACGGGCGTTGCACAGGAATTCGATTTGAACGTTCTGCAATATAACGCCGAAAAGCAGCTTACAAAAGTAGAAGCAACTAAGAAAGACGATCAGACTAAGAAAACGTTTTATTTCGATGCCGAAGGCGCAGAAGTAGTTCCGGAAGCGGAACAGCAGGAACAACGCGAGGAAACAATTGAAAATCAACAAGAACTTCCATCTGCCGGAAATTTCTATTCTTTCGCGCAAGGGGATGACGGATTTGTAGAAGCCAAACTCGAAGATTTGAACGAAAAAGTACAAGCGGCAATCGTAGCTTTACAAGAAACGTATGATATTGATGTTATTAAGTACAACGCGGAAAAGCAAATCACGAAAGTAAAAGCTACCAATAAAGAAGACCAATCTCAAAAGAAAGTTTATTTCGATAACGAAGGAGTAGAAACTACTTGGGAGAAGCCGGTTGAAGATGTCAGGGAACAAGAAACGGAAAGAGAAGAAATCTTATAACGCATCAACATTTCAACACACTACACTATAAACGCGACATCTAATTATTGCATCAAGCGGTAATTGGGTTGATGACTCACCTCTTTAGGTAAAAAATACCATAAGGAGGTGAGTTTTTTATTTCCGCGTCCAAAT
>JAUNRY010000132.1 GCA_030539475.1 Bacteroidia bacterium
GTTTATGAAAAATAGAATTGACGTCATAACGTTGGGTTGTTCCAAAAATCTGGTGGATTCCGAACTGCTGATGCGACAACTTGTTGCCAACGGATACACCGTGGAGCACGATCCGGCCAATCCCAAAGGCGAGATTGCGGTTATCAATACCTGCGGTTTCATTGGCGATGCCAAAGAAGAATCCATCAATATGATTCTGGAATTTGCTGAAGCGAAAAAATCGAACAGACTGAAAAAACTGTTTGTAATGGGATGTTTATCGGAACGTTACGTGAACGAATTGCAGGCAGAAATTCCCGAAGTAGATAAGTTTTACGGTAAGTTTGCCTGGAAAAACCTGATTTCCGATTTGGGCAAATCGTATTACAAAGACCTGGAGTTCGACCGCTCACTTTCCACGCCGCCGCATTACGCCTACATAAAAATATCGGAAGGATGCGACCGCACGTGCTCCTATTGTTCCATTCCCATCATGACGGGCAAGCACAAATCGCGCCCGATGGAAGATATAGAGCAGGAAATTCGCCGCCTCACGGCGCAAGGTGTCCGCGAGTTTCAGTTTATCGCGCAAGACCTCACCTACTACGGACTTGACCGGTACAAACAAATGAAACTGCCCGAGTTGATGGAGCGCGTTGCCGATATCAAAGGCGCCGACTGGATTCGGCTGCATTACGCCTATCCGGCACATTTCCCGACGGATTTACTGCGCGTTATCCGCGAACGCGAAAATGTTTGCAATTACCTCGACATTGCTTTGCAGCACATCAGCGACCCAATGTTGCAAAAAATGCGGCGAAATATCTCCAAACAGCAAACCATCGATTTGATTGCCCGGTTTCGGGAAGAAGTGCCGGGAATTCACCTGCGTACAACCATGATGGTAGGGCATCCCGGCGAAACGCAACACGATTTTGAAGAACTCGTGGAATTTGTAAAACAAACCCGTTTCGAGCGTCTGGGCGCTTTTCCGTATTCGCACGAAGACGATACGTATTGCGATAAAAACTATACCGACGACATCCCTGCCGACGTAAAACAAGAAAGAATGAACGCTTTGATGGATGTTCAGGAATCCATTGCGGCAGCCATCAACGAAGAAAAAGTGGGAAAAACCCTCAAGGTGATTATCGACAGAGAAGACGAGGATTATTACGTGGGACGCACCGAGTTTGATTCCCCCGAAGTGGACGGCGAAGTATTGATTGAAAAACAAATCCCGTTGAAAACTGGAGAATTTTACAACGTGAAAATTTTATCGGCTTTGCCTTTTGATTTGATAGGAATTGTTTAACTTTGAGCATTAAATTTCAAAAAAATGAACGAAAACCTGATTAACCAACTTTCGGAACGCCTCAACTGGACACCGGCGAAAATATCGGAAACGCTGGGAGTTGCCATGCGGTTAATGAACGAAGAGTTACCGGAAAATACACAAATTTCCATTCCCGCAACCGGTGAAAGAGATACTTCGGTAGTCAGTTACGAGAAAAAAACAAGCCGGAAATTTGTTTCCGAACTCACGCAGCCGCTCCAGTGGACACGCGACCAAGTATCCGATGTGTTGCGTACCGCTTTCGATATGATGAACGAGAAAACTTCGGAAGATATGGAAATGTTTGTCCCCGTAAGAAATGAAGATCCGGCAACGCCGCTTCGTTTTGAGAAAAGAACAAACAAAGATCTTCAGGAAGAAATACGGCAACTTATGGATTCTACCCACGCAAAAATATCCGATGCGTTGGATTTGGCCGTAACAGCCATGTATGAACAGTATCCCGACGATTTGGAGGTTTTTGTTCCTATCCGGCAACAAGTTCCCGAACCGGCTCATCGGGAGCTGGTTATAAAGTTTCTGCCGCATCAGGAAACCGCGCAACAGCAGCCCGAAACAGATTCAAATTCAGATACAGCCGAAACAACAGTGGCAGAGCAACCCACACCCGCGGACAGGATTGAGGATGAACTGCCTCAACAAGAAGAACCGGAACCGGCGCACGATGTGGTATTCGTCTCCGAACCGAAAAAAGACAGGTTAACTACCGACGATATCGTAGCCGGGCTGTCGCATCCATTGAATTGGGAGCAGTCGAAAACATCGAATATATTAGACGCGGTGGTGGATATAATCAATGAAAAACTGGCGGAAAACGCTCAGATTTTTATTCCTGATTTTGGCGTTTTTCAAACCCAAAAGAAAATCGAGCACATTGCTGTGGATAGCGGCACTCACCAACGCTATTTAGTTCCACCGAAAATTGTGGCTACTTTCAAGCCGGTTTCGGGAGTAAGAAATTAATCCGACAAAACAACACAAATCATGAGTGAGAAACTAAATCTTAAGGAACTAAGCCTGCTTTTATCGCAACGCTCCAATTTGTCGGAACAAGAGGCGGAAGTCTTCTTGAAAGAGTTGTTTAACGTCATTTCCGGTTCGCTATCGGACAGCGATCAGGTAAGCATCAAAGATTTCGGGACTTTTAAATTATCGTCCGACGACACCGAAAACAACGCGGAAAAAGAAATAGATTTCTCTCCCGATAAAGAGCTGGAAGAACTGGTCAACAAACCGTTTTCGCATTTTGAACCTACGCTGATAAACGAAGGTATTGATTTCGGCGATGCCAACCTGACTGAAGAAGAAGACGGCGCAGGCGATGTAGATGAAGATGTGCCTGATGACACGCCCGAAGAGAATTTGCCCGAACCACCGGCCGAAGATGCGCCTGTTTCGGAACCGATAGAAATAACCCATGAGCCGGTTGTAGAAGACAACGTGCCGGAAGCAGAATATGAACCTGATGAGCTACTTGTTGAAGACAATGTTCCCGAAGCTGAACATGAGTCCGTAGAATCCGACGAGTCCCAACCGGATCCCATCACCGAAGAGGAGAATATAGAAGAAGAACCTGTGCCGGAAGGCTTAGAGCCTATTATTGAACGGGAAGACAGGGAAAGCCATTTCACCGGGCACACGAGGCCGGCGGAGCCTGCTTATTTCAGAAACGATACCGCCAAAAATGATAGAAAACCGAGGCCTAAAAAAAGAAATACAATAATTGTTTTTTCCATAATAGGAGCTTTGGCGCTAATTGGCATAATTTTTTTTCTGATTAATTTTTTCGGATTGAGGTCCGCGCAAAAAATGGAGTACATAGAACTGAAACCCGTCGATTCTGTTTATTCCGATGAGTTGTCGCCGGGCTATGTTTTTTCGGATTCCGCCACTCTTTCTGATGAAATTGCCGGCGGCGATAGCGCCATTATTGACAACAATCCCGTTGAGCAGGCTAATGTCCCTGTCGGCGAGGCAGTAGCAGAAGAACCGCCGATGGAAAATGAGCCAGTTGTTCAACAATCCGCCACAAAAGAATCGATACCCGTTACTCAGAGCGTTACAACGCGATCGCAACCCACAACAGCACGAAAAACAGCTACCCTGAATGCCGGCGAAAACCTTCGCGATTTGGCTTTCAGAACCTTGGGACACAGAGAATTTTGGGTGTATATCTACTTAAAAAATGAAAGCCGGATAAATGATCCCAACGTGGTGCCGGCAGGCTCGGAATTAATTTTGCCCACGCAATCGGATTATAAAATGAATCCAAAAGATCCGTATTCAATTGCAGATGCCAGAGACTTGGGGTACGAGGTTCTGCGGAAGTTGCAGTGAGTAAATAAAAAAATATTACACTTTTTCCGGAATCGGAAGATTGCGCCTCGCGGTTTTGAGCGGCATGGCGTGTCCGGAACAAAAATCAGCCCGACATATAAATGCCGGGCTGATTTTTTGGATTCGGAAAGGGTTATAACCTGCTCTTCAGCAATTCCGGAATTTGGCTGGGCTCCTTGGCCACGGGAACTCCCACGGCTTCGAAAGCCGCTATTTTTTCGGCCGCTGTGCCCGATCCGCTGGAGATGATGGCTCCCGCGTGTCCCATCTGTTTTCCGGGAGGCGCTTGTTGCCCGGCAATAAATGCGGCCACCGGTTTGGTAACATGTTTTTTAATGTATTCGGCAGCACGTTCTTCCGCATCGCCGCCAATTTCTCCGATAAGAGCTATGGAATCGGTTTCCGGATCGTTCTGGAACATTTCCAGCAATTCCTGATAATACAATCCCACAATCGGGTCGCCACCCACGCCCACGGCGGTAGATTGCCCCATTCCGTTGGAAGTGAGGTTGTAAACTACTTCGTAGGTAAGGGTCCCGCTGCGGCTGATTACGCCGGTTGAGCCTTGTTTAAAAATCATAGTCGGCATGATGCCCACCATGCTTTTTTCGGGAGAAATCAATCCCGGACAATTGGGGCCGATAAGGTTGGCACCTTTTAATTTAATGTAACGGTAAACTTCCACCACATCGAGAGTTGGAACTCCCTCGGTGATGCAGATAATGAGTTTTACGCCGGCATCGGCCGCTTCCATCATAGCGTCTTTGGCAAAGGGAGCCGGAACGAAAATTACCGATGTGTTGGCTTCCGTTTCTTTCACGGCGTCGCGTACGGTATTAAAAACGGGGATTCCTTCCACATTTTCTCCTGCTTTGCCGGGCGATGTTCCGCCCACTACGTTTGTGCCGTAGGCTTTCATTTTTGAGGCGTGAAATCCGCCGTCGCGCCCGGTGATTCCCTGAACGATTAATCGTGTATTTTTATCTATTAGAATGCTCATTTGATTAATTTTGAGTTTTGAGTTATAAGTTTTGAGTAAAATAAGTCGGCAGCCAATGGCTAATAGCCAACGGCCAATTCTACCGCTTTCTTACCGGCTTCGCCCATGGTTTCCGCCACGTGGAATTTGGAGCCCTGCAACAGCGCACGGCCTTCTTTCTCGTTGGTTCCGGTCAAACGTATTACAATGGGTATATCGGTTTGTATTTGATTAAAAGCTTCCAGTAATCCTTTTGCCACATCGTCGCATCGGGTGATTCCGCCGAAAATATTGATAAGCACTACTTTCACGTTCTTGTCGCTCAGCAAAAGTTTCATTGCCTCGATTACTTTTGTGGGATTGGAACTTCCGCCGATATCGAGGAAGTTGGCAGGTTCTCCGCCATATAATTTTATCATATCCATGGTTGCCATGGCCAAACCGGCGCCGTTCACCATGCATCCGATTTCTCCACCCAAGTGCACATAACTGAATCCTTTGCTTTTGGCGTTTTGCTCTTTCTTTTCTTCTTGGGTGGGCTCGAAAAGCGCGGCGATTTTGGGACGGCGGTAAAGAGCATTGTCATCGAAAGTCATTTTTGCGTCAATGGCCTTTAACTCGCCTTCTTCGGTGAGTACCAGCGGATTGATTTCAGCCAACGACGCGTCGGTGTCCACAAAAAGTTTATATAGTTTTTGGAAAATTTTGGCAGCTTCACGAACCTGTTTAATGTCGTCGAACAGTTTAAAAGCAGCTTCTCGCGCTAGGTAATCGGGAACTCCGATAAGCGGATCGATAACTATTTTGTGGATTTTTTCGGGGGTGTCGTGCGCCACCACCTCAATGTCCATTCCGCCTTCGCGGCTCAGCATCAGGATGGTAGATTTCGAGTTCCTGTCTATTACGTAGCTTACATAATATTCCGACGCTATGTTTACCGCTTTTCCAACAAGTACTCTGTCAACAATAAATCCTTTTATATCCATCCATAAAATGTTGGCTGCATGTTGCCGTAGCTCTATTTCATCTTTGGCGAGTTTTACCCCGCCGGCTTTTCCGCGCCCTCCGGTATGAACCTGCGCTTTTACCACCACTAACGGGGCATCCAGTTCTTCATATGCCCGCACTGCATCCTCTACGTTGCGACAAATGTATGCTTTGTCCACCGGTAGCCCGTACGATGCGAATAATTCTCTTGCCTGATATTCATGAATTTTCATGGGCCTTTCAAATTTTATTTAGTATTGAATTAATATTTTCGTAAAAGTAGGAAATTTTTCCTGATTGGAGAAAAAAATCATCTCTTTTTTACTTGAAATGATTAAAAGATGAGGCGCTGGTGGATTATTGATGAGGGTATCGTGTCCTGGATAGGTTGCCGTAATTCATTAGAATTACGGCATTTATCTATTTCTGTTTGCACTGTGAGAGACTCTATTCAGAGCACCTTCAAAATGCTTACATCGGAGTAGAAGATTTTCCTGCGGAGATAGGTTGTTGCTTTTTAAACTTCAAAGATTTTCACAATAGTTTGATTTTCGCAATTTATTGTTTGAATTGTAT
>JAUNRY010000133.1 GCA_030539475.1 Bacteroidia bacterium
GGAACATAATACGTTTGAATGTGAGTGGCTTCCGGAATCAGGAATAACTCTTTCTCATCTGTTCCTGTTGCAAGATTAAATGCCCTGTCGGTCATATAATAGGTGTCGGCTTTGCTTCCTGCCATCATCAATAAAGGCTGATTAATCAAATCCATGTTGGTGGCTGCGTCAAATTCCATCAAATCGAGCAGGCTGCTCATCGTGTATCTGAACGTTGAATTTGGATGAGCGTGCGTTCTGTGGTAGTAGTAATGCCCTTCCCGATACAAATCGAAAGGCATTTTATCGGCCATCTCATCGGTTGTTTCCGTGTCGGAAGCATAGCGAACTTCTCCGCCGGCTGCTTCTAAAGCACGTGCTTGGGTGGCCTCTTTCAACCGTTGCTGAATGGTTGACAATCCCGAACTCATAAATCCGTTACGCCTTACTTCGCCTGAATTAAACATACTTAGCGTTGCTACCGCTTTGAAACGTTTATCGGTCTGCGCCGCTTTTAAGGAATATCCGCCACCGCCACAAATGCCGAGCAACCCGAGGTCATCGGAATCCACGCCGGCATAGTGGGTAATAAAATCGGCCATTCCGCGAATATCTTCGATACGAAAAGCAGGCTTGTCAACGTTGCGTGGTTCACCGCCGCTGGCTCCCTGATAAGATGCATCGGCGGCAATGGCAATGTAACCCGATTCGGCCAATCGTTGAGCATATAATCCCGCAACCTGCTCTTTAACTCCACCGTTAGGGTGGGCAACTACTACTGCGGGATATTTTTTTGAAGCGTCATAATTAGCCGGTGTATATACATTGGCAGAAATATCAATACCATTCAGTTTATACGAAACCGGATGTACATTTACTTTTCCTTTTACATTTTCTGTAATAGCGCCACCGTAAACCAATCCAAACGGATTTGCCGGTTTGGTTTGACTCGATGCTGCTATGCTTGCTGAAATAAACATAATTGTGAACAAATAATTTTTAATCTTCTTTTCCATTCTATAAAGTTGTTTGTTATTTTTATTTATCCAATCCTTTTTCCCTTAACCACTTAGAAAGCAAATCGGCAATCTCCTCGTTGTTTAAATCGGAAAACGGAAAATGGGTGTTGCCTTTTATTCCTATTTCGGGCAGATGAATCACTGTTACATCACCCCCATACTTATTTACGGTATCTCTCCATAACTTTGCCATTTCAAGCCTTGTACGCCAGCCGTCTGCTCCGGGATTATCGGATGATTCCTTGGGGATAAAATCGCCATAGTAAATGATGATAGGAATTTGGGTGAGTTTCATAAAGTCGTCCATCGGTATGCCATCAGCTGACAATGGGCCGGATGAGCTTTGTATGGGAGCGGGAACTTCACCTTCAGGAAACACAAATCCGCTTCCGGGTTCATACGATGCAATTGCTTTTACATTTTCATTGCCAATAGCGGTTCTCCAGCCGAATCCGCCCGAATGAGAGTGGGTTACAAGTATTCCGGCTCCTATTTTATTAAAAAGTTCTGAAACGGCAGAGGTGATAACTTCCGTATCAAAACCGCCTACATTGGGCGTCATCTGACGGAAATACTGGTTGAGCGTTTCTTCACTTTTATCAAACTGTACGCCCTCGAAAAAATCGGGCCATATACCCAATCGGAAAGTTCCAAACCACTCTTGTTCATCCGTAACAGGTAAGATAGTGGACTCTACCGTACTGCGTCCGGCATTGCCTCTGCGGGGTTGATTGATAAGGTAAACTCCAAATCTGCGCTTGAGAAATATGTTCTGAAAACCATCCCGGCCGTCGGGAGTGGTTTCCCAAGTTTTTGAAAACTGCCCTATCCCGTGCCAAAACACCAAAGGTAATTTCCGGGCTTTGTCTGGAATTTGGTAAAAAATATAGGCGTGGTCACCGTGAAAGGTTTGTCCCTCCGGAGTTCGTGTGTATGGGTTAAACTCTCCCGGAGAAGTAATAACACTGCCCCCGACAGCGAAACTTCCCTGTTCTTTTAATACAATAAAATCATCATTTTCACTGTTGCTATTGTTATTTGGTTCACATCCAGCTAACAAAAATACAGTTAGCATAAATACTGTTTGTAAACATTTCTTGAAATAGTTGATTATCATATTTTTAATTATTTAATATTGCAAGATTTTAGTAAATAAGTACGCTTTACTGTTTTTCTTCTTTTCTCTTGAACGGTTGCCATTTAAGATAGGTACCTGAACGCCAAAGCCACTCGAGCGGGCCATACAGAAAGCGCTTCATCCAATATTTGCTGAAAATCACCTGTAAAACATAGATAACAACTCCGAGCACAAAGAGTTCCGTTGCTCCCCATGTGCCAAAAAAGGCACCGAATCCCCACCCTGAAAACAGAATAGCACCAATTATACCCTGCATTTCGTAGTTAGTTAATCCCATTCGTCCATATGGAGTTATTGTATCTAAGTATTTTCTTACGCCTTTTATTTGATAAAGGGTTATGAAGCCCATCGCCAAGGCACCGGATAGCAGGACTAAACTTATGTCGTTGAGAGCGGCGGTTAAAAGTGCCACCGGTGGAATATTAGCGCCCTGTCTCATCAACATAAAAAGATTAACAGACTCTTTTGATAGCAACCCTATAATGAAATTAATAAAGAGAGTTGAAATTAAGAACGCCAGAAAAAGAACAACATTCCTTTTTCGTTTTATGTGAACTTCTTCAAAAAAACGTATACGCCCAACAATGAGCCCTAATATAAAGAGCGCCATTGTAACATATCCACGACCACTTATTCCGAATTGATAATTAAATTTTCTCATTGTTCCGTTGGTCACATTCTCTTTAGCCGTTTGAAAGAAAGTAGGTCTTTCTCTTTCTTCATTTGCAGGCGGCGCCGGACGACTTTGTTCTCTGTTTTGCTGTATATTTGGTTGAGCAACGATAGTTGTCTGTTCATTTGAAATTTTGTCAACGCCAACAATAAATATACGTGGTGTACCAAGCAACAAAAGAGCTACAATAATCATCAACATCCAGTTTTTTAAAGGGAAAAGTAAAACCAGTACCACTCCAAACAGAGCATAAACTGGCAAAATATCGAGATAAGTGAAGCAAGTGCCAATCATACCAATCACGAAAAGCAATAACAATCTCCAAAGGAAACGACCACGAAAATCTATTCCTTTTTTCGATGCTCTATCCATCTGTATAAAAAAACTCATGCCAAATAAAAAGGCAAAAATATTGATAAACCTTCCCATTATTATATTTTGGAAAAGCCATTGTACTGCTCCATCCAAAATAGGGAAGTTGGGCTCACCCGGCCGCACGCCGGAAAAAACACCAAAGCGTTGCAACATGTGAGTAATTATAACACCAAATAACGCAAATCCCCGAAGGGCATCTATTACGGTTATTCGTCTCGAAGGAAGTGAAATAGCATTGTTTTTTTCCATTTCTGTATTATTTAAATTGAATATATTGAATAAGTTTGTAATTCTTAAAAATTTCAATCGATTATGAAGACACAAAAATAGAGCTTAAAAATCGGTATTTCCTTATACCAATTACTGATTACTTACCAATATCGCTTTTTCTTAAGCAAACACCTCTACAAGAACGATATATTTTGCTAAATTTGCGATAATAATTTCAAAAAAAATGGATACAATTATCAATTTCAACAGCATCAAGGAATACAACGAGTTTAATAATAACGAAACTTTACATCCTCTTGTCGGCGTGGTGCATCTCGAAAAAGCATCTCCAAGAAAACTCAGGCGATTGCGTTATTCCTTTTACACCATTTTTCTGAAAAAGGTAAAATGTGGCGATTTACGATACGGTTTGAGCAATTACGACTATGAAGAGGGAACATTGATATTTCTTGCACCGGGACAAGTTATTGGCCAATACGGGGAAGATTTTTACCAACCACAGGGGATTGCATTAGTCTTTCATCCCGATTTTATAACGGGAACTTCATTGGGAAATAACATTCACGATTACCATTTTTTCTCCTACGCAGTAAATGAAGCCCTGCATTTGTCTGAACATGAAAGAAAAGTCATATTGGATTGTTTTTCGAAGATTGAATACGAACTGCATCATGCAATTGACAAACACAGCAAACAATTGATTGTATCCAATATCGAACTTTTTCTGAATTACTGCACCCGTTTTTACGACCGCCAATTCATCACCAGAGACAATAGCAACAAAGGCATTTTAGAGCGATTTGAAGACAAATTGAACAAGTATTTCGTCTCGGCCAAACCGCAAAACAACGGCTTGCCTACCGTTTCGTGGTGTGCCGATGAACTTAATTTATCGGCCAATTATTTCGGTGATTTAATCAAGAAAGAAACCGGAGTTTCCGCTCAGGAGTACATTCAAACCAAGGTAATTGAAGTGGCAAAGAAAAGATTGTTTGATGCCGATAAAACCATTAGCGAAATTGCTTATGAACTGGGTTTCAAATATCCGCAGCACTTTACCCGTTTGTTTAAACAACGAACGGGACATACACCCAATGAATACCGGTCGGTAAATTAATCTCCAAGCCTGAAAAACAATTTTATAAATGTAGTTTCTAAATTGAGGGTTGAGGCAACGAAATAAGGAAATTTTTCTTTATACCATTGCCTGTCTATTTATTTGTATTATATTTGCACCCTGATTTAAACAATTTACTATCGAACGAGTGCTTTTTTTGATATTTTTAAATACAAAGCCTCTAATATCTATCAATCGGACAAACTCACCTATTATGCAGGAAATTAAATTTTATAACGGAGAAAATATTCCGTTGGAGCTACACAAAGTGCGCGTTGTGCAGAAATTACATTTAGTGCCCATCGAGCGCCGGCTGGAAGCGTTGCAGGAAGGCGGATTTAACACTTTCAGGCTAAACACGAAAGATGTTTTCCTTGACATGCTTACCGACAGCGGCACCAACGCCATGAGCGACAACCAAATGGCAGCCATGCTCCATGCCGACGACGCGTACGCGGGCTCTCAAAGTTTCTACAGGCTGGAAAAAGCCGTTCAGGAAGTGCTTGGCAAGAAATATTACCTGCCCGTTCATCAGGGGCGCGCCGCCGAAAATATCATTTCCAACGCCTACGTGAAAAAAGGAAGCGTTGTTCCCATGAATTACCACTTTACCACTGCCATGGCGCATATTACGCAATACGGCGGAAAAATGGTGGAATTATTGTACGACGAAGCGTACGTGATAAATTCCTCGCATCCGTTTAAGGGCAACATGAATCTGGAAAAACTGGAAGAGGTAATAAAAGTTCACGGCTCTAAAAACATTCCATTCATCCGGATGGAAGCCTCTACCAACCTTATCGGCGGACAACCGTTCTCGGTGCAAAACCTGCGCGATGTGCGCGCCATTGCAGATAAATACAACATCCGGTTGGTGCTCGACGCAAGCCTGATAGGCGAAAACGCGTTTCTGGTAAAACAGCGTGAAGATGAGTTCAAAGACGCCTCGCTGGGCGATATCCTGAAAACCATGACCGCGCTGGCCGATTTGGTTTACTTCTCGGCACGAAAACTAAGCTCTTCGCGCGGCGGCGGCATGTGCACCGATAACCTGGAAATTTATCGTGAACTGGAAGCGTTGGTGCCCCTGTTCGAAGGGTTCCTCACCTACGGCGGCATGTCGGTTCGCGAAATGGAAGCCATGACGGTGGGGCTTTACGAAACGCTGGACGAATCCATCATTTGCCAAAGCCCCGCTTACATAAAGTACCTCGTGGAGGCATTGGATGCTAAGGGTGTTCCGGTTATAAAACCGGCAGGCGTATTGGGCGCGCACCTCAACGCCATGGAGATTTGCGAACATATTTCGCAGAAAGAATATCCGGCGGGAGCGCTGGCGGCGGCGCTATTTTTGATATCGGGAATCCGGGGCATGGAGCGCGGATCGGTTTCCAACCAGCGCGACGAGTACGGAAACGAAACCTACGCCGACATGGAATTGTTGCGGCTTGCCATTCCGCGCAGGGTTTTCACGCTGTCGCAAATCAAGTACGTGGAAGATCGGGTAACGTGGTTGTACGAGAATCGCAAATTAATAGGCGGGCTCCGGTTCTATTACGAACCGCCCGTTCTTCGTTTCTTTATGGGCGGCCTGGAACCTGTTAACGATTGGCCGCAGAAATTGATAGCGAAATTTAAGGAAGATTTTGG